>JAGNMH010000735.1 GCA_017991275.1 Acidobacteriota bacterium | reverse complement strand
CCCTCCTGATGAGATTCTTAATGATATTACTGCTCGGCTGGAAGTTCCTACTTACTATCTGAAGGTTAATAAGCAAAAGATAGATTATAAGGGAGAAGATGAGTTTGGTTGGTGGTACATACCGCTATTGGCTACCTTGGTAATAATAGCCGCCACCTTTTTTTTATCTTCAGACTATTCATCGGGATTTGTCGAATGGGCACTAAAGAAGGACGTAAATTTCATCCCAGTTGTTAGTGCCGAGAGGGATCTGCCTGCCCAGAATTGGAAAGCATATCGTGTCAAAGCTCAAGACAATAAGGGAATTGGTATTGAAGTTGTTATTGGAGTGCTTTGGGACCCATACCGTTGGACACTCGGAAGTATTAGCCAAGTTTCTGTGGATGAAAAAGATAGTATTCGGTACGAAGTCGGAGAGTTGTTAATGATGTTAGATCCAAATGAATCAAGGCCAGTTATTGCAGTTGGCACTGCGTCTCGTGAAAATGCTAAAGAACACTTGAGCTTGGAAGAGGCTAGGGCAGAAGCAAGGATGAAAACGCTTACTAATGTTTGTATAGATCACTTCAAGGTAAAGAACCCGCACATATATGGTTTGAATCTAGGGGCTTTTAACCCTGATAAATCGCCAGCGCAATTTTCAGCCTCAGAACGTAGAGTTATTTTGCTAGTAATTACAAAGGGTGAAGATAGGGCGGATTTAACTTCAGGAATAAAGAATGCGTTGATTAAAGCAGGAGAGGATAATTCTTTCGTCTTTGATGCTAGGGACTATTCAATTTTTAATTCAGATCGTTTTGAAGTAGTTAAGGCAAGGTAGTTAGCGAATGACTTAGGGTTCATCGTGGTTATTTCATTTATTGGTGAAGATATGACAGCAGCAACTCAACAAACAGAACATCATTGCCACGGATTGCAGCATCTGGTGGGGAATACTCCGCTGATGGGTATCAGCTACAAGTTTCGCGGTCGCCAACGAGTGATTTATGCCAAAGCTGAACATTTCAATATGACCGGCAGCATCAAAGATCGTATGGCGCTGTACATCTTGAACCGTGCTTATCGTGAAGGACGCATCAAACCCGGCGATACAATCGCCGAAGCTACCAGCGGCAACACGGGCATTTCGTTTTCAGCGATTGGCCGGGCGATGGGGAATCCGGTGACGATCTTCATGCCGGATTGGATGAGCCGCGAACGTGTGGACATCATCCGCTGTCTTGGCGCTTCGATCATTCCAGTGGCGCGCGAACAAGGCGGCTTTGTTGGCAGCATTCGACTCACAGAAGAAATGGCCAACACTCAACCGAATGTCTTTCTGCCTTGCCAGTTTTCCAACGACGCCAATGTCGAAGCCCACGCAACGACCACCGCGCCGGAAATCTGGGATCAACTGCAATCTCGTGGTTTGAAGCCTGACGCCTTTGTCGCCGGAGTCGGAACTGGCGGAACTGTGATGGGGGTTGGCCGCTATTTGAAAGAAAAGAACCCGGCGGTTCGCATTCACCCTTTGCAGCCCGCCGAATCGCCTACGCTGTCAACTGGTCACAAAGTCGGCCATCACCGCATTCAGGGAATTTCCGATGAATTCATCCCCGCAATTGTGAACCTGAACGACCTGGATGAAGTGGTCAGCGTTCACGATGGCGATGCGATTCTGATGGCGCAAAAGCTGGCGACTCAGCTTGGGCTGGCTGTGGGAATCTCTTCCGGCGCAAACTTTGTCGGAGCTGTTATGCTTCAGGATCAACTGGGCGATGACGCGGTTGTGGCGACGGTATTTCCCGACAGCAACAAAAAATACTTGAGCACTGATTTGCTCAGAGAAGAGCGGCCCCAGCAAAATTATCTTTCACCCGCAATCGAGTTGTGCGGGCTGGACGTGATCAAGCGTTGTTGGGAATAGCTTCGGAACTAAATCAGAACAACCAACATTAAGACAGTATTTCTCGACAGGATTAACAAGATTTCCAACAGGATTTACAGGATTATCAATAGTGGTCGTGTTTCAACCAGGTTTGAATCCTGCTCATCCTGAGAAAAATCCTGTCCATTCTGTCTCAAAGTTCTCTGCTTTGATTTAGACAAAGCAGAGAATTGGAGCAATCGAAATGAACTTGAATCAGGAATTTGAAAAACATCTGACGCGCCGCCAACTGTTCGGCTTGGGCGCAAAAGGCATTGGCATCGCTGCGCTGGCTTCGTTGATGAAGCAGGATGGTTTCGCCGCCAGTGGAGAACGAGACCCGAAGACTGGCGGCCTGGTTGGCTTGCCGCACTTTCCGGCGAAGGTGAAGCGAGTGATTTTCCTGCATCAATCCGGCGGGCCTTCGCAGCTTGAAACCTTCGATTACAAACCTACTCTGGAAAAGCTGCACGGAACGGAGTTGCCGGATTCGATTCGCAAAGGCCAACGCATCACAGGAATGACTTCGGGGCAGAGCGCGTTTCCTTGCGCCAAGTCCATCTTCAAATTTGCTCAGCATGGCCAGTCAGGAACCTGGGTTAGCGAATTGTTGCCTTACACCGCCAAAGTCGTTGACGAATTGACGATCATCAAATCAATGAACACCGACGCCATCAATCACGATCCGGCGATCACGTTCATCCAAACAGGTTTTCAGCAACCGGGACGCCCTAGCTTCGGCGCTTGGGCAAGTTACGGCTTGGGCAGCGAGAATCAAAATCTGCCGGCTTACATCGTGCTGCTTTCGACGGCTCACGCGCTGAACACAGACCAGCCGTTGTTTTCGCGCCTGTGGTCAAGCGGCTTTTTGCCTTCCAGTTATCAAGGTGTGCGGCTTCGTGGTGGAGCAACGCCAGTGCTTTATCTGAACGACCCGCCGGGAGTGAACAAGACTTCGCGCCGACAGATGATTGATGCCGTGGCCAAGCTGAACAAAATAAAACACGACGATTATGGCGACCCTGAAATCGAAACACGCATCACTCAATACGAGATGGCTTATCGAATGCAGACTTCGGTGCCCGACCTGATGGATTTGTCGAAAGAACCCGACAGCACGTTTGAGCTTTACGGCCCCGAATCGCGCAGGCCCGGAACCTATGCCGCAAACTGTTTGCTGGCTCGGCGGTTGGCAGAACGCGGAGTCCGTTTCATTCAGCTTTATCATCGCGGCTGGGATCAGCATAACGATCTGCCGCGCGATCTGGCCTTGCAATGTGGAGGAACCGACCAGCCGACGGCAGCGTTGGTTGCCGACCTGAAACAGCGAGGCTTGCTGGACGACACCTTGATCGTTTGGGGCGGAGAATTCGGGCGCACGGTTTATTGCCAGGGCAAACTGACCGAAGCCAATTACGGACGCGATCATCATCCGCGCAAC
>JAGNMH010000734.1 GCA_017991275.1 Acidobacteriota bacterium | reverse complement strand
TCTGATTGCTGCTGAGGTAGCCGGGAACTTTCAGATGCGAATCCGAAGTCATGCCCCAGCGAACGTGACGTTTTTGAACTCGCTCGACAAAGGTTTTGGATTTGTCGGCGAGCGTCATTTCTTTGTATTCGATGCGGCTGAAGCCCTTTGGTGTTTCAACCCAAATGACGTCGGCTTTGATTGGAGGTTCAAGTCCAATGCCTGTGACGTGATCATCCGGCAGCCAGCGTTTGCCTGCCAGGTAACCACGGACATCGTTCGACAGTGTGTTGAAGATAGTTAAGCCCTTTTTTGTTCCTATCAAAACAACTGAAGGCTGGTCGTCAACAAGTACCGTAATTTCTTCATTCCACGGAAGTTTGACGCCAAGAGGAGGGAATGACCCGGTGGAGCCATCGTTGGATTTGTAGACCAAGCCAGCATCGGAACCGGAAAGACGGCTCAGTTCAGTTGTCCGCCCTCGCTCAATTTTGACTTGGCCTTTTGTCATTTGCCTGAACTCTTCGGCGGAATGAAAGGTTCGAGTTCGTTGAGAGTACTTTGATTGCTCAATAGATTGGGCGCTGGTTGAAATCAAAAAAACGCACAGGCAGAGCAATGCTGCTGCCTGTGTGTGAAGTGATCTAAAAACTGTTTGTGTCATTCAGATTCTCCGAATTGGGTTTTGATACCTTGAATCGAAGGCCGAATGTAGGACGAACTGTCCAGTTTGTCGAATACTCGAAAGACGTCTTTCTGGCTCGAAGGGCGCTTCTCGCAACGACGCAAACTGGACAGTTCGCGCAACTTTGCCATTACAGAATCGGCGTGAATTTTTGTAGTTGAATGACGGCGATGCCGGGTCTGCCTCCGCCGAAAGCGATGACGGTTGGCCGTTTTTGAATCAGCGTGGCTTCGATGTAATAGGCGTTTTGCTGAAAGTTGATTCGGTTGCCGACAAAGGCCGAAGCTCCTACGGTTTGATAATTCGCATTCGGAGCAAAGCTGTTGCTGTCCAGAGTCATGACCAACGACGTGGCTCCGGTGTCAATGTTCACTTCGAACAACTGAAGCAAGACCTGGGCGTTGGCGCCGTCATCGCGGAGCCTCGCTTTCATTCCCAGATACGCGCCGTTTTCAAACAGGCCGTCGGTGGCTACGACGTTGTAGCGAACTGTAGCGGAGACGGTTTCCAGCGGAAGCCCAATGGCAAAAGCCGATTGATCGGTTCGCTGTGGCGGCAGGATTTCTGGAAAAGAAATTGTCGAACCTTGCATCACCAGCTTGGCGGTGCTGGCGTCGTCAATCGTTCCGGCGGAACCGACTGTAGTCCAGGCTTTGAACCAGGAATCCACGTCCGCGCGAGCGCTTGTCGCTGCCGCCATTGTGGTTGTCACCAATAAGGCGAAGCTGAGAATCAGGCTGATGGTTTTTGAATAGTTCTGCGATTTCATTGATACCTCCAAAAGTTTGTGATGGCTGATGATGACCCAACGGGAAGGCTGTCATCGTTTGTAAGAACTCGACGGGGCTGAGTTCCAGGAAAGGCTCGTTCACTTAGGTAAGCGAGATTTGGCGGCAAAAACCGTAAAGGAAATTTTTGTTTAATTGCCGGGAAGCGGAATTTCGAATGGGAAAGTCGGGTTGAACAGAAAAACTTTGTCCAGCTTGATCATTTCCAGTTTTGGTCCGGCAAGAAATGGATTCACGATGACTTCGCGGGTCATTTTCATCGTTGCTTCGATGTAATAAACGTTCTGGCTGAAGTCAAAATCAGTTTGATTGCCATCGGATGCGTATTGCACCTGATAGCTTGGCGAAGAAGGGTATTGGTTGCTGGCGAAAGACAAGCGCGTGGTTTTTGCACCGGTCGTCAAATTCTTTTCGATCAGTTTCACCGTCAAGCTTGCATAATCGCCCGGATCCAGATACCTGACAGTCATACGGATCGCGTTTGAGTTTTGAGTAAACAAACCATCTACAGCCGTAACGTTGTAGCGGATTGTAACGGTGTCTTCATAATCGTAATCCGGCGGCGGCGCGGCCACCGGCCCTTGATACGCGGGCACATCCGCCAACCCGATTGCTGCGTCCTGCAGAGTTACAGGCGAAGGTGGAGTTGCGGCACAGTTCAAAATGATGACAAGCATCGTGCCACTCTGACGAAAGCATTTACGACTGACTTCAGTTGCGCTTCCAACTGATCCGATGGTTGTCCAGGCGTCGGTTGGTTCCGCTGCCTGTGCGATAGACGAATTGGCGAGCATCGTAATCACCAGAATCAAAAGGCCGAGCATTGAGTTAAAAGTTGTTCGCTGGAATTTCATACTGCTACCTCCGGTTGAAATGTTTAAAATTGCGAACTGCATAGCTGAGTTACAGTCGCAGGCGTATCAGCATCTTCACTGGAGATAGCGTTAAAGGAAAACGAAAGCTCTAAAACCGTAGAAATTAAATTCTCGAAGCTTTAAGTATGCAATCCGCCGTTCGGGCTGATCGTCTGGCCGATGACATAGCTGGATTCTTCGCTGGCCAGAAACAATGCGACGGCTGCGATTTCTTCGGGTTGGCCAATTCTGCCAAGAGGAGTGTTGGCTGTCATCAAAGGCCGCAGATTATCTGGCAGGTTTTCCAGAATCGGAGTTTCAACCCATCCTGGAGCAATGCAGTTTACGCGAATTCCCTGAGCGGCGTATTCCTGAGCCACACCTTTGGTGAACGACAAAATGCCGCCCTTGGCTGCGGTGTATGACGAACCTCCGGGCAGGCCTCGCAGCGCGGCGACTGATGAAAGGTTGATAACTGCTCCGCCACGACCTTGAGCCAGCATTCGTTTAATGGCTTCGCGCGTGCCGTAAAAAGTGCCGCTCAGGTGAACGTGAACTACGCCATGCCATTGTTCGTCGGTCATCAGATGAACCGGCGTCAGTTGACCAGCATTACCCGCGTTGTTGACCATCACGTCAACCGGCCATTGGCGATCATCAATTGCCTTAAATAGATTGCTGACAGATTCAGAGTTGCTGACATCGGTCGGAACAGCGAAGGCTTCAACACCTTTGGCCTGGACTTCGCGTAAAGTTTCTTCGCCTTTGGCTTCGTTGAGTTCGGCGATGACAATACGAGCGCCTTCTTCGGCAAAACGAATGGCCATGGCTCGGCCTAAACCGGAGCCTGCGCCTGTAATAACGGCAACTTTACCTTTGAGCTTCATCGTGTGTTTTCTCCTGAATTCGAGGTTTGCAAAATTGATTATTGGATACTACCACACAGAATCAGTGAGTTTGGTTTAGTGGCTTTTGTTAAATTCATCTCCAGTGCTTGCAATTGATTAAGGCCGTGCGTAAGATGCGGCTCGCCTGAACGTTAGTATCC
>JAGNMH010000074.1 GCA_017991275.1 Acidobacteriota bacterium | reverse complement strand
GCGCATCCAGTTCACGAGCCAGAACTTTAAGTATTTGATCCAGATCGTGCAGCCGTGAATTATCCAGCAACACTCGCAGAAAATTGCTGGAAGTCTGTCGCAACTGCATTCTGGTCAGCAGTTCCCCAAGCACGCCGCGTTTGCGCTCCGTTGAAAGCACGGGGCTGGCAAACACATCGCGCAACTGTTGGTGGCCGCCCAGCATTTTTGCAAAGCCGTTCAATTCAGCGACGACTTCATTCATTTCAGCGCGCGCTGTGATGACATCAGCCAGCGCGCGCGCATAACGATTTGCAATTGTGGATACACTCATAAGTTCGGTGAATCTCAAATTTGAAATCTGAGATTTGGAATTTAGGAAACTTTGCTCATCTCATCGCCCATTCGCTGAAGCAGCCTGGCGTCGTCTTCGGGTTTCAATTCCTTGCGGATCATTTGCTCTGCCAGATCAACGGCTTTGGTTGCGGCGAATTCGCGTAGTTCGGACATCGCAATTTGTTTGGCGGATTCGATTTCTCGCTGAGAACTCTGGCGCAGCTTTTCAATGTCGCGCCGTGCCTCTGCTTCCAGCCGTTCGCGTTCTGCAATCGCTTCGCGCTGAGCCTGAGCTTTGATTTCGGCTATTTCCGAATCCAGGCGACTCAGCCGCGCGTCAAGTTCAGCCATCTTGGTAGCGGCCAATTCTTTTTCTTTGGCTGCTTGCTGCAAGGTCGCGCGGACTTCGGCCAGACGATTAGCGAAAAACTCTTTCGCCGGTTTCTTAACCAGCCAGATCAACAGGGCAAGAAAGATGGACAGGTTGACCAGCTTGGACAGCGCAGCCATTCCAGCGCCAGCCAGAAACAAAGCCGGAAGCATAAATGCGAATGAAAAAAGTTGGTTGGGATTTGTCATAGCGGCTCAATTCCCTCCGCCGCTGACAGGGCGATGCAAAATTTGAGAAGAGATAACGGCAGCCATCGCGCGAGCTTCACCTTCCAGATTGGTTTTGGCATCGGCGGTCTGTTTGGAAATGTCTTCGCGCGCTGCGGCCACCTGCGAAGCCGTTTCACCTTTGATCTGAGCGATCATTTCGGCACGCGATCCTTGAGCTTCGCGGCGCTGAGCTTCCATAAACTGATAAGCTTCGGCGCGCGCAGTTTGAATTTGTTGCTCATAACCGTTCAGCCGCTGGTCGTATTGAGCAAGCAACTGCTTGGCCTCGGACATGCGCCCGGCGCCCAGCCGCTCCCGCTCGTCCAAAACCTGGTTGATGGGTTTGAACAGCGTGCGATTAAGAATGAAAATCAGGACAAGGATGGAAATGAAAACAACTAAAAACGATCCATCAATGCTTAGTACACTACCCGCCAAGGCTAAGACGATCACGGTTGGGATTCGCCACTCCTCTCAGTAAAATTGCGCTGCACAGGTCGTACAGCGGTAAAAACTACGTGGAATTTAAGGGCGGATAAGTAGCACACGATTTCACAAGGTGTCAATGCACTATGGCTGGGCTAGGGTGCGCTACGCTAAGGAAAAACACGCTCACGTCGCTTGCGGTCACTTTTTTTGGCCTGGAGATGTGAGGTGGGCATGCTTTCGTGGGCAGCCAAATTCCCTTAGCTCGCAATCCTTTCTTTGATATTTTACGAGTGAGGTGATCGCGGTTATGAGGACACTCGGCTCTGTTAGGAGCGCGTGGGGAAATTAGCGCCAGAAAAAGTAAACCGGGACTCCCGACAACACGATTATCAAACCAGGCCAGGTAGTTTCCGTTTGATAAGCAAACAGCGCAAAGAGAATCACCGCCGCTCCGACAATGTAAAGCGCGGGCACAATCGGATAACCGAAAGCTTTGTATGGCCGCTCAACGTTTGGCTGTTTACTGCGCAAGACAAAGATTCCGGCAATCGTCAGAATGTAAAAAATCAGCGCCGCCGAAATCACATAAGTCAGCAAGTCCCCATAAAGATTACCGTAACTGCCATCGGATTTGATCGTTCGCGGCAAGGTCAAAACCACCGCCAGCAAACCTTGAATCCACAATCCCCATGCCGGAACAGCGTTACGGTTCAGTTCGCCAGCGCGTTTGAAAAACAGCCCGTCGCGCGACATCGCGTAATAAGCTCGCGCTCCGGCCAGAATCAGTCCGTTGTTGCAGCCAAAAGTCGAAACCAGCATCACCGCAGCCATCAGTGTCGCGCCAAAGCCTGGAAAAACCACGTTGGCGGTCGCCGCCGCCACGCGGTCACTGGGAACCTGCTGTATGGTTTCCAGTGGCAACGAAACCAGATAAGCAACATTGGCCAGCAGATAAAGCGTGATAACCAGCCCGGTTCCCATCGCCAACGAAAGCGGGATATTACGTTTCGGGTCTTTAACTTCTCCGGCGGTGAAGGTGATGTTGTTCCAGGCGTCGGCTGAAAATAGCGAATTGGTTTGAGAAACGCACAAGGCGATAAACAAACCGAATGTAGTTGCGGCGGTCAATCCGGGGCCGACATTTTGCAAAGTCCCTCGTGCTGTCCACCAATCGCCGAAGTTCGCGTGAACCGCACCGGAATTCCAACCGATTAAAATGCCAAGCACAATCAAAGCGATCAAACCGCCGGTTTTAGCAATGGTAAAAACGTTTTGGACAATCTTTCCCAGCTTCAATCCGCGAGTGTTCATCCAGGTCAGCAGCGTAATCAACAGCACTCCTACCAACTGAGCTGTAGAAAGCGAAACGGCATAGCTTGAACCCAAATTGATGGGCTTGATGAGGTAATTCGATTCTGAAACCGTCGGCCACAACACGCCCAGAAAGCGCGCAAAGCCAACGGCCACTGCGGCAATCGTTCCAGTCTGAATCACCAGAAACAGCGTCCAGCCGTACAAAAATCCCCACAGCGGAGAAAAAGCTTCACGTAGATAAACGTACTGGCCACCGGCTTTTGGAATCATTGCGGCCAGTTCGCCGTAACTAAGCGCGCCGACGACAGTCAAAAACCCAGTCACCAGCCAGGCAACCAACAGCCATCCGGGCGAACCGACTTGCCGTGCCATATCAGCCGAAACGATGAAAATTCCAGACCCGATCATTGAACCTGCGACGATCATTGTCGAATCCAGCAAGCCCAGACCTCGAACGAATTTTTCTTCTTGTGCCATAGGTGAGCGGAGTGTTCGCTTACAAGGAAGGAAAAGGGCGATCCGTTTCCGAACCGCCCTCGTGCTAAAACAATTATTTATTCGCCGGTTGAGGCGATTGCTCGGCTTGCGCCGGAGCTTGTGGCTGAGCCGGTGACTGCTGTTGAGGCTGAACCTGAGCCGGTGGTTCTTTTTTGCCAAACTTGTCCTCGATCAATCGCCAACCGTCGTTGCCGAAAACGAAAACCATCAGAGCCAGAATAATCACAAGCCCAAAGCCTTGAATGCGTTCGCGGAAGCGCAACGACATCGTCAACCCAATCAATCCCATCAACCATTCGACGAAAATAGTCAGGATCATTCCGCCATCCAACACCGGAATCGGCAACAAATTGAACACGCCCAGGTTCAAGCTGATCATTGCCGCCCAGGGAATCAACCCTGTCCAACCTTCGCTTTCATAAACGCGGCCCGTTTCGCGCGCCATTCCGATTGGGCCGGATACTGAATCACGAACCGAACGGCTGCCAGAAAAAATCTGGCCGAATGCGATGCCGGTCACACGCAGAATTCGCCAGTTGTAAGCCCATCCATATCGCATGGCTTCGATGATCGAAGACGTTTTTTGCGTCACCAATTCGCCTTTGATGGTGGTGGCAATTCCTAAGCGGTATTCGCCTTCGACCTGAGCCGGCGACGCTTGGACTTCCAGCGCTTGATCGCCGCGCACGATCTTCATGGCCACGGGTTGGCCATTGCTTTCGTTCAAGGCATTTTTGAACTGATGCCAGGAAACCAACGACTGGCCATTGATACCCACAATCTTGTCACCAGCTTGGATGCCAGCCAATGCCGCTGGCTTGCCGGATTCCGCGCTGTTGACGATGATTTCTTTGGTTGGGATAAGCGACTGAAACCCGGCTTCGCCGACTTTATTGCGCTCAATCTGTCTGGCGGCAGGTGTCAGAGTCAAATTCAGAACCTGCCCCTTTCGATCAACAGTAAGCGGGATTTGCTCTTCTGGCTTAACCTGTATTTGCAACCGTACATCATCCCAATTTGGTTTGGCCAGGTTATCAAAAGTCAGAATCTTGTCGCCGGCTAACAACCCGGCTTTTTCAGCAGCGGAGCCTTTGGTGACAAAACCGACGACAGGTTGCTGCATCTGCTCAGCGCCGACCTTGAAGCCGATCAAAATTGCGATGGTAGGAATCGCCAAAGCAAAAGCTATATTGAACACCGGCCCTGCCAGCGCCACCAAAAAGCGTTTCCATTTCGGTTGGGAGTTAAATTCATCTTCGGGAGCGTCGCTTTTGCCCTGCAACATCTCCAGATTTTCACCGCGGAACCTGACGTAACCGCCCAGCGGAACAAGGCTCAGGCGATAATCGGTATCGCCGATCTTGAATCCCCACAACCGTTTGCCGAAACCAACCGAGAAAACTTCGACACCAATGCCCAGCATCTTGGCGACAATGAAATGGCCGAATTCGTGAATCACGACCAAAACACATAACAGGATGGCAAATGGGATAACCGTATTTAACAGTACTTGCATGGCTTACTCACTCCTTCATTTCAGGCTGTTACTTCTTTTTTTATGCCCGCCGTCCAGCCCGAAAACAGCGGCTGATAAATCACTTGTTTGGTTACCAAACCTCTTCTCCCACGAACAGGCAGTGAGTCTATTTCAGCCTGATAGGGGTGTCAAAGCAGCTTTACAACTCGGCAACAAAGGCAAAACTCAGGCTTTGCAGGCGTGCAAGCGTAAAGGTAGACTATCGCGTCTTGCTCGGCACTGTAACGTTGGCCAAATTCAGTGAAGGAGAATCACAGTATGAAAACTTGCTGTCGCTTTTCAATTCGTCAAACTCTGCTTGGATTCTCGATCGTCTGCCTGCTGCTTTTCGGCTTACCTAAATCACAACTTGCCCGACAAGACCAGACAGCAACCAGACCGGAAACCGCGGCGAAAGATGATCTGGCCAAGCTTTACGTTTCGGTGTCTGACAAGAACGGTAATTTCATTTCAAAGCTGAATTATTACGACTTCGAGGTGAACTGTGACAAAGCTCCTCAACAGGTCAGCTATTTTGCCAAAAAGGATGAGCCTGTAGGAATTGTCTTTTTGGTAGATATGTCTGGTTCCATGAGGAACATGCTAAGTTTGCCGAGCTCCTATCGCCCGAGAGGTTTTGAAAGCGGCTGGAAAAATACCTATCAAAGGCTTATCGCAACGGTTCCAGAGTTTATCGAAAACAGTCATCGAATGAACGAATATTCGATCATTCTGTTCAATCAACAATCATGGTTAACATTGGGTTGGACTCGTGACAGGCAGGAAATTGAAAAAAGCCTGAACTTGGTTTTTGCTACACAACCCCTTGGGCAAACATCGCTCTACGATTCTCTGGTTACAGCAATTGAGCAAGCAAAGAGGAGTTCCCATTCGAAGAGAGCAGTAATTTTGCTGACCGATGGGGTAGACAGCACGTCTAAAACGGAAAGGTCGAAGCTAAACGCGATATTACAGGAAAATGATGTGCCGGTTTATTCCGTCTCTCTAAACCATGATTTGTTCTCTTTGAAGAACCATTTTTCGGGCACAGACACTCAGAAAAGATTGGCAGAACAATTTTTTACTGACCTTGCCCTAATGACTGGCGGGACAAGCTTTTTCCCGATAAACCAGAAAGAATTGACTCTTTGCCTGGACAAAATCGCCAAAGAACTTCGCAATCAATATTTGATTGGTTTCAAACCGACCTGTAATCACAAGCCGGATAAACCTCATCGAGTAAAAGTCAGACTGTCTGAAAAATCCGCCTTTGCGGCAATGAGCAAAACCATCTCCATTCGTCACAGAGAAGAATACAAAACGAGTTTGGCGCCGAGTCCGTCAAAATAGGCTTACAGAAAGAATCGAAATCATAATGAGTTCTGAAATTCAAAAGATCGGCTTCGTCAGTCTTGGTTGTCCCAAAAACTTGGTGGATAGCGAAGTCATGATGGGGCAATTGCAGAAACACGGCTACGAATTGACCACCGACCGCGAAGCCGCCGATGTCATGGTCATTAATACCTGCGGCTTCATCCAAACGGCCAAAGAAGAATCCATCAACACCATTCTGGAAATGTCTGAACTGAAAGAGACTGGCAACCTGAAACGGCTGGTTGTCGCCGGTTGTCTGGTCGAACGTTACCGGCAGGATTTGCTGAACCAGTTGCCCGAAGTTGACGCCGTGTTGGGAACCAGCGAGTTGGAAAAAATCGTAGCGGCGGTTGATCCGGCGGCAGTGGCGGCTCAGGACGCGGCCTTTGTTGCATCCAATGCCTGGATGACTCGCGGGCTGCCGACTTACCTTTACGACGAGAACTCGCCGAGAGTGCTGGCTACGCCAAAGCATTTTGCTTACCTGAAAATTGCCGAAGGCTGCGACCACACCTGCGCGTTTTGCGCGATTCCGCAAATGCGCGGCAATTACCGCAGCCGTCGCGCTGGTTCGATCCTGAACGAAGCTCAACAATTAGCCGAACAAGGCGTCAAAGAGTTGGTGCTGATTTCGCAAGACTCGACTCAATACGGTTTGGATTTGGGAATCAAAGACGGCTTGGCGCCTTTGCTGCGAAGTCTGGCGAAAGTGGATGGCATCGAATGGATTCGTGTCATGTACACCTATCCGAATTCTTTGAGCGACGCGACGCTGGCCGCAATGGCCGAAGAGTCAAAGGTTTGCAATTACCTGGATATGCCGTTGCAACACGCCAGCGCCAATATGCTGAAACGCATGCGCCGAGGGGGCAATCGCCAGTTGCTGGAAAAATTGATGAACCGCGCCAAACAGTTCGTGCCTGAAATCACTCTGCGAACGACCTTGATCGTAGGCTTTCCCGGCGAAACCGACGAAGACTTTGAAGAGTTGATGCACTTCGTCCGCGATGTTGAATTCGACCGCGTAGGCGTTTTCACCTACTCCGACGAAGAAGGCACGCACGGTTACGACCTGGACGGCAAAGTTCCGGCTCGCACAATGCGGACTCGCCGAGCCAGGCTGATGCGCGAACAGGCGAAAATTTCCAAAAAGAAAAACCGCGCGATCATCGGCAAACAGTTCCGAGCAATGTTGGAAGGCGTTTCGCAGGAAACCGATCTGCTGTTGCAAGCCCGACTGGAATCTCAGGCTCCTGAAGTTGACGGCCATGTGCTGATCAACGACATCCCGGAAGGCTTTGCCGCCAAGCCGGGCGATTTTCTGAACATCGAAATTACCGAAGCTCACGAATACGACCTGGTGGCAAAGGTAATTGGAAATTAGAGATATGACGAATCCTCAACCATTCGCCGACAAACGCGGCAAATCATTCAATGCAAAAGGAGCCACCGACTGGTTGGCGGTCATCATCGCCACGGGCGGAGGCGCTGGCTTTGTTCCAATCGCACCCGGAACGTGGGGATCGCTGGTTGGATTGCTGATCGCTTATGGGTTGATTGCGGCTTTCAAGCAGAACGTCGCGTTACTGCAAAACCTGCTGATCGTTGTCAGCGTACTGCTTGCCTGGATTGGAATCTGGGCAGGCACGCGAGCCGAATCGGTTTTCGGCAAAAAGGATTCCGGCCAGATTGTCATTGACGAAGTTTGCGGCCAGGTCATCACGTTTGTGTTCATTGCGCCGTTTCTGACTGGGCTGGGCGAACGGTGGCGTTGGTGGATGATCCCCGGCTTTTTGCTGTTTCGCGCCTTCGACATTTTCAAACCTTTCCCGATCAACGGCCTGCAAAGTTTGACCGGAGGCGTAGGCGTGATGATGGACGATGTCATCGCCGGAATTTACGCCGCAGTGCTGATGTCATTGGCTCTGTACTTTGCTTGACGCGAATACGGTACCGCGCGCGTAAGCAAGCGGTTAGTCACAGCGACCGGCCGCTTGCTTACGCGCGCGGTACCTTACCGACCTTAAACCTGAAACCTTATGTTGAACGCTGAAATTATCGCCATCGGCTCTGAGATGCTGACGCCCTTTCGCGTGGACACCAATTCATTGTGGCTGACCGAACGGCTGAATTCGATGGGCATTGATGTAAAGCTCAAAACCGTGGTCGGCGACGACGAATCGCGGCTGGAAGAAACCATCCGCGATGCCATCAAACGATCCGAAATCGTCATCGCCACAGGCGGGCTTGGCCCAACCGAAGACGACATCACGCGGAAGATTTTCGCTCGCGTTTTGAAACGCCGCCTGATTCTGGACGACGACATTCTGGAAAAGCTGAAAGCCAGATTTGCCAAACGCAACATGCCGATGCCGGAAATTAACGCTCGGCAGGCGCTGGTCATGGAGCGCGCCGAAGTTCTGCCGAACCCGAACGGAACGGCTCCGGGCATGCTGATCGAAGAAGGCAAATGCACGATTGCGATGCTGCCCGGCCCGCCGCGCGAGATGAAGCCTATGTTCGATGCCGTCGTCGCTCCGGTGCTGAAACAGCAAGTCGGAGATGTCGTGATTTGTCGCCGCAAGCTGAGCATTTACGGACTGGGCGAATCGGCGGTGGATGAAAAAGCCGCTCCGGTTTACACCAAGTTTCAAAACCCCGTGACTACGATCCTGTTCAAAGACGGCCAGATTGAATTGCACCTGACGGCTCAGGCCAAAAACGACACCGAAGCCAATCGGTTGTTGGACGAACTAGCCGGACAGTTGGACGAAGTGCTCGGCGAATACATTTTTTCCCGGCGAGACGAAACGCTGGAACGAGTCGTGGGCGATCTGCTGCGCTGGCGCGGTTATTCGCTGGCGACGGCGGAAAGCTGCACCGGAGGTTTGTTGGCCGGTCGCGTCACCGAAGTCCCCGGCAGTTCGGATTACTTTCTGGAAGGCGTCGTTACTTATTCCAACCAAGCCAAGATGCGAATGCTGGGCGTGCCTGCCGAACTGCTGGAAGAACACGGTGCAGTCAGTGAACCAGTCGCCTGCGCGATGGCCGCCGGAGTTCGCAAACTCGCCGGTTCGACCTTCGGCATCGGCATCACTGGCGTAGCCGGCCCAGGCGGAGGCACAGAGGAAAAACCAGTTGGCCTGGTTTATATCGCTCTGGCTGACGAAGAAACTGTGACAGCGCGCAAGCTGCTTTTCCCAGGTGACCGCCAATTCATCCGCACGCTGACGGTTAATTCGGCGCTTGATCTGCTGCGGAGAAGAATCAAATGAACCAAGTCGGGTTATTTGAAGCAGTGAAGGAGCTTTTGTTTTATGAATGGGATCCGATTGGAGTCAATGACAATCCACAATGCCGTGATGAGTACGACGGCTACGCCCCAGCCATCATGCGTTTACTTCTTGAAGACGCAGATGAACACAAAATCCTTGAACATTTAATGCAATGCGAAAGGGTTAATATGGGGTTGGTTCAAACTGATGACGCTCATGATCTGCTTGTTACTCGCCAACTGATGAACCTTGTGCAAAAACCATGAACTATCTCGCCCTGATTCTTGCTTACTTGCTTGGCTCAATCCCGTTTGGATTCCTGATCGTCAAGCTCGCCAGCGGCTCTGACATACGCGAAACAGGCAGCGGAGGAACGGGCGCAACCAATGTGACTCGCAAAGCGGGCAAAGGCGCAGGTGTCGTCACTCTAGCTCTGGATGCGTTGAAAGGCGCGGCGGCAGTTTGGGTGGCTCAATGGTTGACTGACGAAACTCAAGCTTCGTGGGTGGTGGCTGGCGCGGGAGTTTTGGCAGTTGTCGGTCATTGCTTCCCGGTTTGGTTGAAATTCAAGGCGGGCAAAGGCGTTGCCACCGGCCTGGGAGTTTTTCTGGCGATTGTTCCCTGGGCGGTTTTGGCTGCGGTTATAGTTTTTGTCGTGGTTGTTTGGCGAACCCGGTTTATCTCGCTAGGTTCGATTCTGGCGGCGGCGTTCGTTCCGTTATGGGTGTGGTTGTTCCACACCTGGATTGAGCCAGTCAGCCATTTTGTGCCGATTGTTGCGGCGCTCAGTGCGTCGTCGGCAATCATCATCGCCAAACATCACGAAAACATTCAGCGGTTGATGGCCGGAACTGAAAACAAATTCGGCAAATCAATGCCGCGACCGGCAGGGAGCGAGTAATCCTTGATTGTCGCTACAACAATAGCGGCGCTCCCTACCGGTCGCGGAACTGACCCAAATTGTCTGAGAGGAATTCCCAAAATGGACGCAGCACAGCAACAACAACTTTCAATTAAAGAAGTCATGCAGATTCCGGCTTTCCGCCGATTGTGGCTGGGGCAGTTGGTCAGTCTGCTTGGGGATTTTCTGGCAATCTTTGCGGTGCTCAGCTACGCAACCTTCAATCTGCACGCGACGGCGGCGCAAGTCACTTTCATCAGCGTGTCGTTCCTCATTCCCTTCGCTTTCTTTGGGCCGATTGCCGGAGTGTTTGTTGATCGTTGGAATTTGAAACGGACTATGATTGCCAGCGATTTGATTCGCGCCGGACTTATTGGAGCCTTGATTCTGGCACCGAACCTTTACAGCATTTACGGTGTGTTGATGACGATGAGCTTTGTCTCTACGTTCTTCATTCCGGCGCAATCGGTGACGCTGCGAACGCTGGTTCCCAAAAACGGATTGCTGTCGGCGAACGCGATGATGCAACAGGCAATGCAAGTCATTCGCATCATCACTCCGGCGTTGGCGGGCGCGCTGGTCGGATGGTTCGGAGCTTATGTTTGTTACTTCGTTGACGGATTCAGCTTTCTGTTTTCGGCATTGATGATTGCGCCGCTGGTGATTCATCGCGTGCAAACTCCAGCGACAGCGGAAAAGAAAACTTCGGTCAGTTCGATTATTTCCGAGTTCGGCGCAGGCATGAAATTCATACTGACCCACGCCAACATCTCGTTTGTGATTCTGGCGCTGACGGCTGGAATGTTCGCCATCAGTTGTTTTGGTCCGCTGGTGGCGGTTTTCGTCCGCGACAATCTGAAAGCGACCACATTCGTTTTTGGCGCTGTCAATTCGTTGATCGGCGTCGGCATGATTCTTTGCACCATCACAATCGGCAAATTTGCTCAAGCTCGCTCCAAGTCGAAAATGGTGATCGAAGGCTTGCTGGTCATTGGCGTGTCGGTGGCCGTGATGGCGTCATTTGGCAATATTCCGATGGCGTCGGTTGGAATGTTCGGCATCGGCATTGGGTCAGGATTGATTATGATTCCTTCGATGACGTTGATTCAGACCGAAACTCCGATGGAAATGGTTGGGCGAGTCAGCAGCAGCGTTTGGTCTTTGCTGTCTGTGTCGCAAGTCGTCGGTTTGATCTTTTCCGGTTCGCTGGCGGCCAAGTTGGGCATCGTCAACTTGTTTTACTTGAGCGCGGTGATGCTGGCAGGGATTGCTGCATTTGGTTTCTTCCGGTTACAAACCCGCACGCCTCAAAATCCTGATTTGACAGCTTCACAGGCATGAAGAGTCTTTCGACAGGATTAACAGGATTTTCAAGATAACCTGCCATCCTGTTCAATCCTGTAAATCCTGTCTAAACGTTTTGGACGTGATGAAAAGAATCGCCATCATCGGAGCAGGAAGTTGGGGAACGGCGCTGGCTTTGGTTGCGGCGCGCGCCGGAAACGAAGTTCGTCTTTGGGCGCACAGCCAGGAAGTGGCTGACGGTTTGCAGCGCGAGCGCGAAAACAAAATCTACCTGCCGGGCTTCGCGCTGCCCGATTCGGTTTCACCGACAAACGATCTGGCCGAGGCGTTGACCGGAGCCGAGATTGTTTTGACCGTCGTTCCTTCGCATGTTTGTCGCGAGGTTTACGGCCAGATGTTGCTGCATCTGAAGCCGCAGATGATTTTCGTCAACGCGACCAAAGGCATCGAGAACGAAACGCAAATGCGGATTGAAGAAGTCGTCCGCGATGTTCTAAAAAACGAATTTGAACCGCGTTACGTCGTGCTCAGCGGCCCCAGCTTTGCGCAGGAAGTCGCCAAAGACGAGCCTTGCGCCATCGTCGCAGCTTCGCATTCCGCGAACTGGGCGGCGGAAGTTCAGCAAGCGTTTTCGTCAGGACTCTTCCGCGTTTACACCAACAACGATGTCATTGGTGTTGAAATCGCCGGAGCAATCAAAAACGTCATGGCGATTGCAACCGGAGCCGTCAACGGGCTGGGCTTGGGCTACAATAGCCAGGCTGCGTTGGTGACGCGCGGTCTGGCTGAAATGACCCGGCTGGCAGTCAGGCTTGGCGGACGAGCCGAAACTTTGGCGGGTTTGGCAGGAATGGGCGATCTGGTTTTGACCTGCTTCGGCAGTTTGTCGCGCAATCGCCGCGTTGGTTTTGAACTTGGCCGAGGTCGCCAGTTGGAAGAAATCATCAGCGAAATGCGCG
>JAGNMH010000733.1 GCA_017991275.1 Acidobacteriota bacterium | reverse complement strand
ACAAAGTATCAACATCATCAACTAACATCAGTACATTAAATTTAGCCGGTCTACATAATCGTAGAAATGCCTGGTTAGCATCACTAGTTGCAAGCAAACTGCTTCCAGATGTTGATATAGCTATTATTCATGACATTCTGAATAAATTCCCCGGCACGTCACGACGCTTCGAGCAGTTATCTGAAAATATATACTCTGACTATGCTCATCATCCAATTGAAATTGCCGCCACTCCAAGCCTGAAACCTGCGCTTGAGTTCAAATCGGCTCCAATTGTTTCCATCAATCTTTGGTACTCTGAACCTGTTACAGATGTTGAATTTACGGGCTTGCTGGATTCGCGTATCGAATGGGTTTTCAACAAAAATGCCATTTCCGGTAGCAGCCAGAGCGGGCATCAGCATCTGGCGCTGGTCATCAGCAGCGCTCACGAAACTGCCCGGCTTAACAAAGAAGAACTAATTGCATTGGCCATCGGCGAAATGAATCGCTTCTTCCCTGCCGCCAGAAACCAGAAACCAGTTCACGCATTTGTCGTGCGCGAACACGACGCGACTCTGTCTCATACAGTCGGCACCGCGCGGCTTCGCCCAACACAGCAAACTGAGTTTGAGAATTTTTTTCTGGCTGGAGACTGGACTGATACCGATTTACCCGCAACCATCGAAAGCGCAGTTTTCAGTGGCCACGAATGCGCTAAGCTTTTGCTCAAGAAATGACGACAGGTTTCATCAACGAGTATTTCCTTCTCCACCGCGCCGCCCCCGTACGGATGGACAAGCTATGGGCGCAAGGTTGGCGCCACTTTGGTGAATACTTTTTTCGTTACTCTATTGCATACAACCAGGGCAAAGCAGAAACAGTCGTCCCCGTCAGAGTCGAGCTTTCAAAGTTCAAACCATCGCGAAGCCAGAAACGTGCGCTGAACAGAAACCGCGATTTGAAAGTCATCGTCCGTCCATCGTTCATTGACGAATTCAAGCAAGAGCTTTTTCATCGGCACAAACAGCGGTTCAATCACAACGTGCCGGATACGATCTTCGATTTTCTGTCAGACAGCCCGGCTGATACGCCCTGCACAAACCGGGAAATTGCGGTGTTTGAGGGAGACCGCTTGATCGGAGTCAGCTTTCTGGACATTGGTGAAACTTCTACGTCATCAGTTTACGCAATCTTTGAACCTGGAGAATCCAAACGCAGTCTCGGCGTTTTTATGATTCTTCAGGCCATTCGCTACTCGCAAGAAATCGGCTGCCGCTATTACTATCCCGGTTACGTTTACCGAGGACCTTCGTTTTACGATTACAAGAAAAACTTTTCCGGCCTGGAAGGCTACATTTGGCAAAAAGGCTGGCAGGCTTACCAATCCGACAAAAAAGAAGAGGCAAAAGAAGAATGAATAAAATTCGTTGGGGAGTGCTGAGCACTTCCAAGTTCGCCCAAAACAAAATCATACCGGCAGTCAAACATTGCCAGCACGCAGAAATCACCGCCATCGCTTCGCGCGATTTGAGCAAAGCCGAAGAGGAAGCAAAGTGTTTCGGCTTTCCCAAAGCTTATGGCTCGTATGAAGAGTTGCTGGCCGACGCCGACATTGACGCGATTTACAACCCGATGCCGAACCACCTGCACGTGGATTGGTCAATCAAGGCTTTGCAGGCTGGCAAGCACGTGCTGTGCGAAAAGCCGATTGGTCTGAGTTCCGCCGAAGGCCAACGACTGGTTGACGCAGCCAAACAACACCCGACACTGAAAATCATGGAAGCCTTTATGTACCGGCTTCACCCTCAGTGGCAGCGAGCTAAACAATTGGTTGACGAAGGCAAAATTGGCCAGCTTCGCACGATTCAATCTTTCTTTTCGTACTTCAACACCGACGCCAACAACATCCGCAACAAAGCCGACATCGGCGGAGGCGGAATGATGGACATCGGCTGTTACAACGTTTCGCTGTCCCGCTTTATCTTCGGAGCCGAGCCGAAACGAGTGCTTGGCATCGCCGAATTCGATCTGCAGTTTCAAACCGACCGACTGGATTCAGGCGTGTTGGATTTCGGCAACGGAACTGCGACGTTCACCTGTTCGACTCAGTTGACGCCTTATCAACGAGTCAACATCTTCGGAACCGAAGGCCGGGTCGAAATCGAAATTCCGTTCAACGCCCCGCCGGACAAGCCCTGCAAAATGTGGCATCAGCAAGGCGACAAGATTGAAGAAATCGTCTTCGACATTTGCGATCAGTATACGATTGAGTTCGATCAATTTTCGCTGGCTGTGTTGAACGACACGGCTGTGCCTACACCTTTGGAAGACGCTGTGGCGAACATGAAAGTGATCGAAGCTGTATTTGAAAGCTCAAGGACTGGCGGCTGGGTTTAAGCGTTTAGAGTTCACGCTTCAGCGTGGCTGGCTAAAAACACGCTGAAGCGTGAACTCTGAACTTATTTCCTGACTGTCGGATACTGAATGCCAAGCTGTTCCAGATAAGTTTTGTACTTCGTCGAATCGAAGTAGAACTTCTTCAATTCCGGCGCGAACTTTTCCATCTTCTCTTTGTTCAAATCAACTGCGGGTTTGTCAGTTGGGTTGATCAGCGGCTGATACTTGATGTCTTTGGTTTGGACGTTATTGAAATAATCCCAAGCTTGTTTGACCTGTTCCGGCTGCAACAGAAAATCCAGCGCAGTCATTGCCTGCACTTTCGCTCCGGCGGTCGAGCCTTTGTGAGCAATTGGCGTGGCCATCGCAATCGCGTTTTCCCAACTGTGACCGGGCAAGCCGGGAATGTTGGCCGGGTAGCGCAAATAGATCATCGGCACGTTCCAGGAAATATCACCAACATCGTCAGAGCCTCCGCCCATCACCTGTTCTTTCGGCCCTTCCAAACCTTTCGGTCTCATTTTCAAACCTTCGACTTTCGACCCGATTTCTTTTTGCAAAGCTTTGGCCAATGCCTGATCGGCTTCGCTCCAGGTTGGCAAGCCAACGGCTTCAATGTTTTTGGCTGTCGCTTCGGCAACGACTTTGTTGAAGTGATTCGGCCAGGCTGAACCAACCACACGCTGAGTCACAGTCGTGCCTGTCATCAGCGTAGCGCCTTCAGCCATCTTGTTGCCGAGTTCGTAAAGCTCTTTTATCTTCGGGTAATCCAGTTCGCGGAAGTAATACCAAACCGAAGCTTCAGACGGCACGACGTTCGGCTGGTCTCCGCCGTTCGGAATGACGTAATGCGAACGCTGCTGCAACCGCAAATGCTCGCGGCGGTAATTCCAACCGATGTTCATTAACTCAACGGCATCCAGCGCGCTGCGGCCCGACCACGGGGCGCCAGCCGCATGAGCCGCTCTGCCGTGAAAACTGTAC
>JAGNMH010000732.1 GCA_017991275.1 Acidobacteriota bacterium | reverse complement strand
GACATGGACGACAAACCTTCGTGGGATGAAACGCGATACTTTCAAACCACGCCGCTCGGCTTCAAAGGCGAAGGCCGCAATCTGACCGACGGCAAGCTGGCATGGTGTCATTGGCGCGCAGCCGAAGGCGCGGACGAAGATCAACCCGACGGCCAAATAGCGCAAGAAGCGATAAAGGTGATGGAAAGGCATGCCGCAACGAAAGACGCTCAGCCTTTTTTTCTGGCAGTCGGTTTTCATAAACCTCACGATCCGTTTATTGCGCCCAAAAAGTACTTCGATATGTATCCGCCGGAAAGTCTGAAGCTGTGGCAGGCTCCGAAAGGTACTTTCGCTGACCCAGCTTTGGCGATTCCCGGCGGAGCTTTCCGCGAAGCCTTCGACAAATTTACGGACAATGAGCGACTGGAATTTTTGCGCGCTTATCTGGCCGGAGTTTCGTTCACCGACGCACAAGTCGGCAAAGTTATTGACGCGCTAGACCGGCTGAAGCTGGCGGACGACACGATCATCATCTTTTTCGGCGATCACGGTTACCACTTGGGCGAACGCGGCTGGTGGAACAAAAGTACGGTGTTTGAACTGTCTGCCAGAGCGCCGATGATTGTTTACGACCCGCAAATGAAAGCCAAAGGGAAAGTGACAAACCGGCTGGTGGAATTCGTTGACATCTATCCGACGCTGGTTGAGTTGGCCGGATTGAAAGCTCTGCAAAAACTGGAAGGCCGCAGCTTCGTGCCGCTCCTGAACAATCCCCAATTGAAATGGAAGGAAGCGGCTTACACTCAGGTTCAGCGCGGCAAAATCGCAGGTTATTCAGTTCGCACAGAACGTTGGCGTTACACTGAATGGGACGAAGGCCGACAGGGCGCAGAACTTTATGACCATCAAACCGACCCGAACGAATACCGCAATCTGGCCAACGATCCGAAGCATCAAACCATCGTTCAGCGATTAAAGACGCTGCTGCGTAAGAAAGCCTGAAAAGATTTCCTTCCGCTGACGACAAAGCGCCTCCCGGTAGAAAAAAAATCGTCGTGAAAACAACATCCGTTTTGGTAATCTACCGCCTGGTTTGACCCATGAACACGCACGAGAATTTTCCCAGCGATTTGCTATTACGCGACGGTTCGGCGCTGAGAATGCGCTCACTCAGGCCGACAGACCGCGAAGCTTTGGTTGCGCTCTTCAAGCGATGTTCGCCTGAAACCATCCGCTATCGTTTTTTGCGTATGGTGACTTCCCTGCCCGATTCGCAATTGGATCAACTGGCCAGCGCCGACGGTCAGCGCCACGTCGCGCTGGTTGTCACCGAAGACGAAAACGCTAATGAAAAGGTCGTTGCCGTAGGCCGCTACTTCATGCTGGAAGATCGCCCGACAGCCGCCGAAGTTTCCTTTTTGGTCGAAGACGCCTGGCAACGCCGAGGCATAGGGACAATCCTGCTGGATGCTTTGGCTGAAATCGCGCGTGATCATGGCATCGAACGTTTTGCCGCCGACGTGCTGGCCGACAATCGCACAATGCTTTCGGTGTTTCGCAAAGCGGGATACGCGCTGACATCGAACATCAGTTACGGCGTGACGCATCTGGAATTCCCAATCACGCGCAGCGAAGTCGCAGAGGCTCGGCGCGACGCGCAGGAAGCCGAGGCCGAACGAGCCAGTTTGAGTCACGTTTTTGAACCCAAAACCGTCGCCGTCATCGGAGCCAGCCGCGATCCGGCTTCGGTCGGCGGAGCGTTGTTTCGCAATCTGTTGCGCTGGGGATTCACCGGCACGCTTTACCCAATCAATCAGTCGGCAAATTCTATTGCCGGAGTTCGCGCTTACTCATCAATCGCCGAATTGCCCGAAAAACCCGAACTGGTTTTCATCGCCGTTCCTTCCCAAAATGTTATTGAAGTCGTGCGGCAATGCGCTGCTGCAAATGTCAGAGCCTTGTGTGTGTTGACCGCCGGATTCGCCGAAACCGGCGCGGAAGGCCAAGACAATCAGAACGAATTGCTGGATGTATGCCGGACTTCGGGCATGCGCCTGGTCGGGCCGAATTGCATGGGATTGGTCAACACTTCAGACAAGGTTCGTTTGCTGGGAACGTTCGCTCCGGTCGAACCTCCAACCGGAAATGTGGCACTGAGTTCGCAATCCGGCGCGCTGGGGCTGGCGCTGATGGCCAGAGCCGGCGAACTTGGCTTGGGCGTATCCTCGTTCATCAGCGTAGGCAACAAAGCAGACGTTTCCGGCAACGACTTGCTGCAATTCTGGGAATCAGACGAAGCAACCGATGTGATTCTGTTTTATCTGGAAAGCTTCGGTAACCCGCGCCGCTTTGCCCGCATCGCTCGGCGAGTGTCACGCGCCAAACCCATTGTCGCCGTCAAATCCGGTCGAACTACTGCCGGCGCACGCGCCGCTTCCAGCCATACAGCCGCGCTGGCCAGTTCCGACCGCGCGGCTGACGCTCTGTTTGCTCAAACCGGCATCATTCGCGTAGACACGCTGACAAAGTTTTTTTCTGTCGCCCGCTTGCTGGCTTCGCAACCAATTCCGAAAGGCAAACGGCTGGGCGTGCTGACCAACGGCGGAGGCCCAGGCATCATCGCCGTTGACGCCGCCATCGCCGCCGGCCTGGAAATTCCGCCGCTCAGCGAAGCTACACAAGCCAAATTGCGCGAAGTTCTGCCCCCAGCCGCCACAGTGACAAATCCGGTTGATACGATAGCCAGCGCCAGCCCCTCGAATTACCGAGCCTGTCTGGAAATTCTTTGCGACGATCCTGACCTGGATTCGCTGCTGGTGATTTTCATTCCGCCGCTGGCCACGCCTACGCGCGAAGTCGCCCAGGTCATGAGCGATGTGCTGGCCGCTCGGCCAAACTTGCAGAAGACTGTCGCGGCGGTTTTCTTCGATCCTTATTCGACTGCAATCACAGTTCCGGTCAGCGAACCTAAAACAGCCAAAGCCAATCGTTCAGTGCCGGTTTACGACTTCCCCGAAAGCGCCGTCGCAGCCCTGGCCGCAGCCGCGCATTACGGCCTGTGGCGATCAATGCCGACCGGCAGCATCGCCGACATCAAAGTTGACCGTAAAGTAACCCAAGCAATCATTGCCAGTTACAGTGGCGGCGGCTGGCTGAATCAAACCGATGTCGCCGCTCTGCTGGGCGCTGCCGGAATCAAGATCGTCAACGCCAAAATCATTCGCTCAGCCGCAGAAGCCGCTGCCGCCGCTGCCGAAATCAATTCGCCGGTGGCAATGAAAATTCACGAACCAGCCGTGCTGCACAAATCCGACATAGGCGGCGTGCTGTTGAACATGGCTCCCGCCGAAGCCGCTGCCGGATTCAAACAACTGGCTGAGCAG
>JAGNMH010000731.1 GCA_017991275.1 Acidobacteriota bacterium | reverse complement strand
ATTGCCTCGCCCGTTGGTTCCGCATCAACTGAAAGCCGAAGACGCCTGGGGCTTGACCGACAAAGACCGCGCGTAATGTCGAGACAAAATCGCCAGCCTGCGCAACGAAGGCATTTACACGCCGCCCAGTGTGAAAGGCACGTTGGCGATTCCCGGCAATGTCGGCGGTATGAATTGGAGTGGCATGTCGTTCGATCCAACTCGCAATTTGTTGTTCGTCAACACAAACGTTTTGCCTTTCGAAGTGAAGCTGATCCCGCGCGATGAATACAACAAGATGCGCGAAACCGGCGCGACCAATCGCGTCAAAGGCGAATTCGGGCGACAAACCGGAACGCCTTATGCGATGTACCGCGAACCGTTGATGTCGCCAACCGGAACGCCATGCATTCCACCGCCGTGGGGAAAACTGACCGCAGTTGATATGACGACCGGTGAAATTCGTTGGGACGTGCCGCTGGGACGTATCCCGCAACTGGCTTTGTTTGGCAGCAAAGCCGCTGAATACGGTTCGATCAATCTGGGAGGTTCAATGGTGACGGCGGGCGGATTGGTTTTCATCTCTGCCGCAATGGATGAAAAGCTGCGCGCGTTTGATTCCGAAACCGGCAAAGTGATTTGGGAGGGCCAGCTTCCGGCCAGCGCCCAAGCCGCCCCAATGACTTATTCGATTGATGGCAAGCAGTTCGTGGTCATTTGCGCCGGAGGGCACGGCAAGCTGGGAACAAAACGCGGCGATTCGGTTGTTGCCTTTGCCTTGCCGTGATTCCGGCTGTTGCTGAATCAATGCCGATGGTTACGCCTGGTTTAAGCTGTGATCATCGGCCTTTTTTTCGCCCACGGGCGAGCCGCTTCCAGTTCATAAGCCAGTTGCAACAAGGTTGCTTCGCCGCCGCGCCAGGCGGCGAACTGGCTGCCGATGGGCAGATTGTTTTTCGTCCAATAAAGCGGCACGGACATCGCTGGAGTTCCGCAGGCGTTGTGCAGCGGCGTGTAGGCGACTTCGTCCAGCACTCGCTGAAGTAGTGTGTCGAAGTTCACGCTGGAACTGTGATAACCCAGCTTGTAAGGCGGAATCCTCTCGATCGGTGACAGAATCACATCGTAGTTTTTGAACATCGCCTCCATCGCCACAGCCGCCGCGGTAAAAACTTTCGTCGCTCGACCGACGGCGTTGAACAGGCCGCGCTTTTTGCCAAGCTCTATCAAACCGATTGTCCAGGCTTCCAACACGTCTTCGCGTTTTGTGCCTTTGCCCAACAGAGTTTCAATCTCGGCTTCGACGCCGACGGCTCCGGCGGCCCAATAACCCAGAAAAGCGTCGGTCAGCTCTTCGCCGTTGACCGGCCATTTGGCTTCGACGACGGAATGTTTGAGCGATTCGCAGAGTTTGGCCGTGGCGCGAATGGCTTTTTCGACTTCGGGATCGGCTTTCCTGCCGTTGATGCCTTCCAACACCAGCGCGATTCGCAACCGTTTCGGTGACGCGCCGCTGACAAATCCAACCGGAGGCAGCTTGTCGTTACTCTTATTTTCCAGAGCATCCAGAAACGCCGCCGTGTCGCGAACCGTCCGGCTGACGCAAAGATCGGAGTTGATGCCCGCAATATCATTGGCCAGACCGCCGACTGTGAAAGCCGTCATCTCGCGTTTGCGCGTAGGTTTCAATCCGAACACTCCGTTTTGACAAGCCGGAATGCGAATCGAACCGCCGCCGTCGTTGGCGTGCGCCAGCGGCACAACTCCGGCAGCAACAGCCGCCGCCGAACCTCCGCTGGAACCGCCAGTCGTGTAATCGGGGTTCCAGGGATTGTGCGCGGCTCCGTGCAAAACGGGTTCGGTTGTTTCGATCAAACCGAACTCCGGCGCGTTGGTGACGCCGACGACTATGAACCCGGTTTGCTCCATTTTGTCTGTGAACGGCGAATTGGCTTTGTGCAATCGTCCGTGTTTGGCGATGGCGCGCGAATACAGGCGCGAACCGAAGTCAATGTCGGCATCTTTGTATTCGCAGATGTTTTTCAGCAACACCGGCACTCCGGCAAAGGCTCCATCGCCGAGCTGCTGCTTCGCTCTCGCGCGAGCCTTTTCCACGTCAAAGTTTTTGGTCAGCACGATATTCAACTTCGAATTGACGCGCTCAATGCGTTTCAGCACATCTTCAACCAATTCCATCGGAGTGATCTGTTTTTTGCGGATCAACTCAGCCAGACCTGTTGCGTCGTAACCGCCAAGCTCTGATGCGCGCAGCTTGGTTTGTCCGGCAAAGACTTCAGCCGAATTCGTCAATGAGCCGCCAGCCGCCGCCAGTGTCAAAGTGGTTTGTTTGAGAAAATCTCTGCGAGTATGTTTCATCTTTTATTACCCTCCGTTAGTTGATCAGTTTTTTGGCTAAATAAGAATGAAGCCTGTGCATAAATCAGACGCCAGTTTGGAGCGCTGCGACTCGTCGCAGCTTTGCATTCTCAAGTTGGAGTTGACCGGGACAGCAAGGTTTTGCCAGGAACGAAAAGCGGCGACAAGTCGCACGCACTTCATAAACGCACTGACCTAACTCGTTGAAAATAGGTCGTTTTAATTTGCACAGTTTTCAGTTATTTAACCCGAAGCAATCGCGCCATCAAATCTTCCTTGAACTCTGGCGCAGGCAAATAACAGTACTTAACCATTCGTTTTGAATTCACTTCTCGCCCAGCCAGCAGATATGGTTTTACTTCGACTTTTGCGCCTTTCTTTTCTTCCTGCGGCCTGGTGTCGTCGGGCAAGGTTTTGATTTCGGCTGGCAGGTCTTCGCATTTAATCATCTGCGGAGAAGTCACGTAGCCGATGGCCAAAGTGTCGAATGGATTGAATCCATCAAGTTGCAGTCCTGTCTGCCATTGTTTCAGCCATTTTGCGGCGGCGGGGTACATCCATTTGGTCGCTTCAGTTCCGGCTTGCAGCCGTTGCAGGTCTGCTTCGCGCAGCCAAACGTGCGATGACACTTCCCACGGAGCCAGCGCCAACGGCACGGTTGAATCCAGCAAAGCCTGAAATCCAGGTGCGTCCAGTTCAAAATTGAAATCGCGGAAACCGCGCGGCTGGTCAGGTTTGGATTTGAAGCTCTGACCAGGGCGACGACCGGCGACGGCAACGATTTGCTCTATGTTCGCGGAAAGCTCAGGGTGATTTTTTACCAGCGTCGCCACGTTCGTCACAGGCCCCAGAGCCAGGATCGTCAGCTTTTCTTTCTGCGAAGCGGCATTTCGCAAGGCATCGGCCATCGCCTTGACGGCTTCGGTTTCTTCGCCAAGTTGTTCTGCCTTTGCCGCACCCGGATAAATTGGCAAATTCGCCGGGCCGAAACGGTGGACGATTTCCTGCCCGA
>JAGNMH010000730.1 GCA_017991275.1 Acidobacteriota bacterium | reverse complement strand
GCGAACTCGATCTGGTTTGCATTGGCCGGTAAAAGGACAAACGATCATGCCCAGCTCGATAAATTTCGACGCCATTGTCATTGGAACCGGCCAGGGAGGAAAACCACTTGCTGTCGCGTTAGCGGCAGCCGGATGGAAAACCGCCATCGTCGAACGGCTGCATGTTGGTGGAACCTGCGTCAACGTAGGCTGCACGCCGACCAAGACAATGGTCGCCGCTGCTCGCGTGGCCTATCTGGCCAGACGCTCCGCCGATTACGGAGTTCACTCCGGCGATATCACCGTCAACCTGGCCGAAGTTCGTCAGCGCAAACAAGCCGTCGTTGATGATTTTCGCAACGGCGGCCAGCGCTCGATTGAACGAACCGAGAATCTGGAGTTGATCTTCGGCGAAGCCAGCTTCACCAGCGCAAACTCCGTTGCCGTCAAACTGAACGACGGCGGAACTCGGCAACTCAGCGCGCCAAAAATCTTCATCAACGTAGGTTGCCGCCCGGCTGACCCTGGCGTCGCAGGCAGCGAACGAGTTTCGATTCTCGATTCCAGTTCGATTATGGAGTTGGACGAATTGCCGGAACATCTGATTGTGCTTGGCGGTGGATACATTGGCTTGGAGTTCGGCCAGATGTTTCGCCGCTTCGGTTCGCGTGTGACGATTGTTCAGCGCGCGGCGCAGTTGCTTGGCCGCGAAGATCAAGATGTCGCCGACGAAGTCGCCAAAATTCTGCGCGAAGACGGCGTTGAAATTCTGTTGAACGCTTCGGCGACAAAAGTTGATCGCGCCGACGATGGCCAGATTCATTTGACCGTGAAAACCGCCGATGGCGAACGCACGATCACGGGTTCGCATTTGCTGGCAGCCGCCGGGCGCACGCCGAATTCCGACGCGCTGAATCTGGTCGCCGCCGGAATAGAAACCGACAAAGCGGGCTTCATCAAAACGAACTCCAAACTGGAAACCAACGTCGCTGGCGTTTACGCGCTTGGCGATGTCAAAGGCGGCCCGCAATTTACACATATCAGCTACGACGATTACCGCGTCATCAAAGCGAACCTTCTGGAAAACAAAACCGTAACCATAGCCGACCGACTTGTGCCGTACACGGTGTTCATTGATCCACAACTTGCCCGCGTAGGTTTGAGCGAAAGCGAAGCGAAAGCCAAAGGATTGAACGTCAAGATTGCCAAAATGCCGATGGCTTATGTTGCCCGCGCCATCGAAATGAGCGAAACACGCGGCTTTATGAAAGCCGTGATTGATGCCGACACGAATCAGATTTTGGGCTTCACGGTAGTTGGCATCGAAGGCGGCGAAATCATGTCCATGGTGGAAATTGCGATGATGGGCAAACTGCCTTACACGGTATTGCGCGATGCGATCTTCGCGCATCCGACGCTGGCCGAATCGCTGAACAACTTGCTGAACATTTGACCGAAAAGAAACAGACAGGATTTACAGGATTAACAAGATTGGTAGGAACGAACTCCCATCCTGTCAATCTTGTAAATCCTGTCTATTTTTGAATGGAGAAAAGATGCAGATTGCTCAAGGAACGAAAACGCAGACTTTAACCAATGCTGCGGCAATGGTCGAATTGTTCCAGCAAGTCCGCCAGCAAACGATGCAGATTGTCGCCCCGCTGGAAATTGAAGATTACGTCATCCAGACCGCCGAGTTTATGTCTCCGCCGCGCTGGCACATCGGCCACACGACGTGGTTTTTCGAGACGCTGCTGCAAACCTATCAGCCGGGTTATCGCGTTTACGACGAAGATTTTCTGTTCTACTTCAATTCTTATTACGAAGGGTTCGGCAACCGAATTCAGCGAGCCAAGCGCGGAACTCGCTCGCGGCCTACGGTCAGGGATACGGTTCGTTACCGCCAACACATTGACTCCGAAATGCTGAAGTTTCTGGAACAGACAGACGACCCGGAATTGTTGAAGCTCGTCCGGTTGGGTTTGGAACACGAGATTCAGCATCAGGAATTGCTGGTTTACGACATCAAGCATTTGCTCTGCGATGTTTACGAAGCTCCGCCATCGGTTTTGCCAAAAGCCGTTGAGCAAGTCAGCGGAATGGTTGAAATCGAAGGCGGGTTGTTTCAGCTTGGTTACGCCGGAAACGATTTCGCTTGGGACAACGAAAAGCCTCAGCACACGGTGTTCTTGCAGGACTTTGCGATTGATCGCGCGCCGGTCAGCGTTGGCCAGTATCTGGAATTCATCGAAAGCGGCGCTTACTCAGATTACCGATGGTGGCTTTCGACCGGTTGGGAAGCCGTTACCCGCGAAAACTGGCAGGCTCCGCTTTACTGGGAACGCGAAGGCGATGGATGGATGGTGCGCGATTTTCATGGCTTGTTGCCTGCGTCGGCAAAAGCCAGTGAGCCAGTTACGCACATCAGTTATTTCGAAGCCGCCGCCTTTGCCAAATGGGCTGGCAAGCGTTTACCAACCGAAGCCGAATGGGAAAAAGCCGCCTGCTTCGATCCGGCGACGAAAACCAAACGACGGTTTTCGTGGGGAGACGCCGTGCCGGAAGTTCATTACGCCAACCTGTTCGACAATAAACTTTGGGGAGTTGCGCCAATTGGAGCTTTTCCAAACGGCAAAAGCTTTTACGGTTGCCATCAGATGATCGGCGACGTTTGGGAATGGACGAACTCGGATTACGCGCCTTATCCGGGCTTTCAAACGGAGTTCAACGAATACAACGACAAATGGTTTGTCGGCCAAAAAGTCTTGCGCGGAGGTTCTTTCGCCACGCCAGGCATTCACATCCGCATAACTTATCGCAACTTTTTCAATCCGCCGGAACGCTGGATGATCTCCGGCTTCCGCTGCGCCAAAACCTTATGAGTCAGTATCGCGACCGGTAGGGAGCGTCTGTCGCAGAAAAGCCGCTTGCTACCGCGCGCGGTACTGACTCGGCGTCTTAACTATGAAAGCCATTCGCTCCGAACTGACAACACAACAACTCGTCGCCCATTTGCAGGAAGCCCGCGCGCGATTGCTGGAATTGGTCAGCGATTTGGACGATCAGCAAATGATCGGGCCGCGTCTGGCAACCGTGAATCCGTTGCGCTGGGAGATTGCTCACGTCGCGCATTTTCAGGAGTTCTGGCTGTTGCGTCACCAGCGAGGCCACGAGCCAATCAAACCTGCCGGAAATCTTGACCCTGACAAGCTTTACGATTCAGCGCGAGTCCATCACGACACTCGATGGGATTTACCGCTGCCGTCGAAGCAAGCGACGATTGATTACACTCAGCGAATTCTGGATCGTGTCTGCGAAGAAGTTCTGAAGAATGCGGCTCCGCCTGACGCCACCGGTTACGACGACAATTACTTTCTGCACCTGTCGCTGCTG
>JAGNMH010000729.1 GCA_017991275.1 Acidobacteriota bacterium | reverse complement strand
CGCCGACTCCATCGAAGAAGCCATCGCCGACGCCGACGTGGTGATGATGCTGCGAATCCAGATGGAGCGGCAATCCGGCGGCTTCTTCCCTTCTCTGCGCGAATACTCGATTCATTTCGGATTGAACAAACGACGGCTGGCATTGGCGAAGCCCGACGCCATTGTGCTCCACCCCGGCCCGATCAATCGCGGAGTCGAAATTGATTCCGATGTTGCTGATGGAGCTTCGTCGCTGATATTGGATCAGGTGGAAAACGGCGTAGCGGTAAGGATGGCAATTCTTTATTTGCTGGCGGGAGGGGAGTAAAAGCTATGACTGAATTACTGATTCGCAACGGCACAATCATTGACCCATCGCAAGCTCTGGAAGCCAAGCGCGACCTGCTCATCCGCGATGGCCGCGTAGCAGAAATCGCCGAAAGCATCTCTGCTGATGACATTGAAACCTTTGACGCTGCCGGTTTGATCGTCGCTCCTGGCTTCATTGACCTGCACGTTCATTTGCGCGAACCGGGTTTCGAGTACAAGGAAACCATCGAATCCGGCGCGCGCGCAGCCGTTGCCGGAGGCTTCACTTCGGTCTGTTGCATGCCGAACACAAAGCCAATCAATGACAATTCGTCTGTGACCAGCTTCATCGTCGAACAGGCGCGCAAAGCCGCGCTGGCCAACGTCTTCCCAATTGGCGCGATTACTCAAGGTTCAAAAGGTGAACAGCTTGCCGAAATCGGCGAGATGAAAACCGCAGGCATCGTTGCCATCAGCGATGACGGCAAGCCAGTGCTGGATTCCGGCATCATGCGCCGGGCGATGGAATACGCCGCCGATTTCGGTTTGCCGGTCGTGGATCATTGCGAAGATTGTTGCGGAGCTTCGGGCTGGGCAATGCACGAAGGCGAGTATTCCGCCTTGATGGGGCTGAAAGGTTTGCCCGGCGCAGCCGAAGACTTGCACGTGGCGCGCGACATTTTGCTGGGTGAAATGACCGGAGCGCACATTCACATCGCTCATATTTCAACAGCGCGTTCGGTTGATCTGGTTCGCCAGGCCAAGACGCGCGGATTGAACGTTACCTGCGAAGTGACGCCTCATCATTTCGTGCTTTCTGACAAAGACGTTTACCAGAGCAGTTACAACACGAATTTCAAAATGGCTCCGCCGTTGCGTTCGCAATCCGATGTCGAAGCGATTCTGGAAGGTTTGCGCGACGGAACGATTGACGCCATCGCCACTGACCACGCGCCACATCACGCGAACGAAAAGATGTACGAGTTCGACAAATCCCCGAACGGCATAACAGGATTGGAAACCGCAGTCAGTTTGACGTTGGATCGCCTGGTCAATCGCGAAGTAATTTCTCTGACTCGAATGGTTGAACTGCTGGCAACAAATCCGGCGAAGCTGTTCAAACTGGATAGAGGCACTTTGAACGTCGGCGCGATTGCCGACGTGACGATCATTGATCCCGAAAAACAAATCAAAGTCGAAGCGGCCAAGTCTCAATCAAAAAGCCGCAACACGCCATTTGATGGCTGGGAATTGAAAGGCTCTCCGGTGGCGACGATTGTCGGCGGAAAAATCGTCTGGCGGTAAGCGGAGTACGCAGACGTCCCCGCCTGCTGTAATAAAAGCGCGAAGCTTTCTTTTGCGAAAAAGCGATTGCGAGCGACGCAAACTTGATGAGGCTGAGCATAGAACATTGCGAACCGCGAATGATTTGCGGCTCGCAATTTCATTTTTATGCAGTAACAGTTGTCACCGTCAACGGCTTACCAGCCTGCACGCGCGATAAATCAGCCGCGAACCTCTGGTTGCTCATCCAGTCAATGTACCGCAAACCAATTGAGCCGTCGGCCTTTAGCTGTAAGACGCAATAACCGTTGTTGCCTTTGTCCTGCCGAATACCAGTCCAGGCCGGAAAGCGCGCCTGCTCTTCCAAAAAGATCATAGGCGCGGGTTCGAATTTACCTCGGCTGTAAGTGTCATAAGGATAACCTCCGTGACCAATGCAGCTTCCGACAAAAGGCAATGAAGGCATATCGCCCGCAGCCGTTGAACTGTGATCGAACAGCGCGCAGTAATGCGTGTTCCCCCAAAACCACAAATCCACCAGCCGTTCATCCAGCGCAAACGATTTCAAATCCTTACTCAGCAATTTGGTAGGTTTCTTATTGCCGTACTCATAAGGATGATCAGCACTAAGCAATATGTTGACGCGGTTTGTCGCCCGGCCTTCGCGCAAAACTTTGCCAAGCCATTCCAGATGCTTTTCGTCTTTGCAGCGGCCTGAGCCGAAAAATGCCGTATCAATCCCGATGATCTGAAACTTTTCCGACCGCAAACAGAAATAGCTGCCCTGCTGCTGCTGAAGACCCAAAGCATGTCCACCGCGTTTGCTCATGTATTCAAAGTAGTACCTGCCTTTGGAATACATCTCGTGGTTCGAGTTCAACGCAAATACTCGCGTGAAACCCAAAATCGGATCAATCTGTTTGATGAAAAAGTCCCGGAATTCATGCTCACGGCCAGCGTAATAAACATCGCCCAGGTGAATGGCGTAAGGGAAACGTCGCTGCCGAAACTGTTTGGCTATGTGATCGGAGTAGTAACGCCCTACGCCGTAATCGGCAAACAGCGCAACTTCCAGCGGAGCGCCGGGCGCGGGATTCGGCAGATCGTAAATGAAGCTGTTTGGCTCGTTCGGGTCGTGACGCCTGAAATCGTTTTTGTCAGGACGCGAAAGCACAAACGGCCCGGCAAACAGTGCCCAACCAAGCAGCCCTGCCAGATCATCGTTCTCGAACTTTCGATCTTCTGGGTTAATCTCAATGTTGGGGTCATTCATTCCTGGGAAATCGAATCCGGGCGGCAACGGCGTCAGAGCAAATGACGCAGTCTCGACTTCGGCCAGCATTTCTTTCGGCTTATCCAGGGCGCGACGTGCCAAAGCCAGGGCTTCGCGCAAACGTGGCATGGTCATCTTTGAATCCCACATTGCCCTAACTCGGTTCAGCAATTTCCGCGGATGAGCTTTCAACTCTGCCTCCAGCATTTTCAGCCCTTCGTTGTCCAGCAAGGGCAATTCCGCAGGCTCCTGGCCCATGGCGGAAAAAGAAACGGCTTCGTCAGTCGGCCCCGTATACCCTAGCTGTTCATACAATTTTTTCAGGTCATCGTTCATGGCTGTCTCCTATAAAATTCGTAGTCCCGCCTTCAGGCGGAATCGGCGTCATCGCCAAGACATTCCGCCTGAAGGCGGGACTACCTGCTTATTACGCGCTCGGCCAGGGGCCGAAAGCGTTTTTAACGTTTTCGAGAATCGGTTGAAGCTGCGGCAGATGCCGGGTCAGCACAACAGTCATCGTAGTTTGTTCTATCCAATCCAAACC
>JAGNMH010000073.1 GCA_017991275.1 Acidobacteriota bacterium | reverse complement strand
TGTCGAAGCTTCTACCGCATTCACGTCAGGCCAGATGTTGCGACTGAGCATTGAAGTCCCGCGCTCTGGATACCTGTATATCATTGACCGTGAACAATATGCGGATGGCTCGTTCAGCGCGCCCTATCTGATTTTCCCGCTGAACCCGGCTCTTGACGACAACAAAGTCGCAGCCGGTCGAGTTATTGAAATTCCCGGCGGCGAAGAACCCTTTTTCGAGGTTCAGCCTCTAAAGCAAGACAGCCCCAAACTTCAAACCGCCGAGCTGTTGACCGTCCTGATTTCGCCGACGCCACTTACCGATCTGCCAAAAGCCACACGCGACGATGAAGGCAATTATCAGCCAACGGAGCTTCCACAATCCGAAGTCGAAAAATGGGAACGGCTGTGGGGTGCTCAAGTCGAACAACTGGAACTGGAAGGCGGGGCCGGGCAAACTTACACGCGCTCTGAACAAGTCGCCGGAACCGATAAGAGAAAACGACTGAATTCCAACGATCCTCCGCCGCAAACTCTGTTTCGAGTGGCTGCCAAACCCGGCAAACCGCTGATGGTCAAACTGCCGTTGAAGATTGGGAAGTAGACTTCAAAAGAAAGGGCTGAAAGTGTTGTGTTGTTGAGACCAGATGTCGTGGAAACATTCAACCAACCAAAGATATTTCCGAAACACCTCACCCTCACTTGGTGGCTTGCTTACCTTCCCCTCGCCACATTGGTGGCGAGGTTGTTATATGAGCAGATTTGGCTGACTTACAAGTATGGCGAACAGATGATTGGCTTCGAGATGGCTCACAATTTCCCAGAGCTTCTCCTCTTCGGACTTGTCGGTTGGATTGGCTGTATTGCCTGGTGCATCGTTGCTCTAGTCCTAATTGTGCGACGCAGGCATCAAATACCAGTGATCATCAAGCTTCAGCTTGCACTCGCCGTCACTACACTTCTATTGCTACTTGTGCCCATTGATAAGTTCGTTTTGAAATTATGCCGATAATTTGACCTCACGGCTGCCCAAAACGCAGCAAAGACAAACCATTCCTGACGGTTGGAACACTGATACACAACCTGCTTTTGCGTATGAATAGCTTCAAGCTAACGCGTTCGGAGCCACGAGCCAGCCGTTAAAACTCTGCCTTTATCAGGAAAATTATCCGGCAAACAACTTCTTTTCAGATTTCCACTCGCCAGTCGAACATTCAGGCGGTAGAATGCTCACCTTAGAAGTTCAATCCCATCTATTTTAAGAAAAGTTCGCCCGAAAATTCGATTCAACAGTTATTCTGACGAAGATTGACGGCATAACAGGCATAACCAAACGATATGATGTATAGCCAACAGGAATACGATATGGTCCGGCGGCAGACGATGCAGATCGAAGCCGAAAAACGGGCCTTGCTGCGCTGGACTTTGATTGTGGTAACGATTTTGTTCGCTTTTGCGCTGGTGCTCAGCGGCTTAATGTATCAGCGCTACAGCACTGCCGAAGGCAGAATAGAAGAAGCTGACACTCGCGCAACAACCGCTGAAGCCAAATTGCAAGAAGTCAGCAAAGAACTGGATGACAAGAAAAAGATACTGGAAGCAAATTCGGCCACCAGAGCAAAACAAGATTCGGTAATCCAAAATGTCGTCCCGAAAATGCTCAATCGAACAGCTTCTGACAGCGAGCTAGGAGAACTGGCTCATGCTGCATTTAACCAACCCGGACACGTCATCCAATTGCCCAGCATTCCGCCCAACGAAGTGTTGCGAAGCTATCGTTACCGAGGTGAAGGTCGCCCGCTTAAATATACTTTCGTTCCTGGGCTGATTGATGGGAAATGGGTTGTCTATTCCCTGCTGGTTAAAAATCAGGACGATAAATAGATTGCATTTACTGACTTACCAACTCGCAGCGGGTCACGCTAACTAGCATCAAACACATTGGCCGCGAATTAAAAATTCCCGCTGCTTGATTTCAAAAAACCTTCCGGCTATTATCCGGCTTACTTTGGAAGGTGGGCGTCGCGCCCACCTTTTTTATCAAGCTCAATCCGGTACAAAAATAAGAGGTAATGCGGTTGAAGGTTGATCCGCGAATAAGCGAGATCGTCGAGCGTGTCACCGCTCGCGAAGGTATTGAACTCGTCCACGTCGAAATAGCCGGAGGACGAAACCCGATCTTAAGAATCTTTATTGACAAACCTGGCGGCGTCACAATTGACGATTGCGCCAATGTCAGCGAACGGGTCAGCTTGATTCTGGATGTTGAAGACCCCATCCCCGGGGAATACACACTGGAAGTTGCGTCGCCCGGCCTTGATCGCGGTCTTTATAAAGAATCCGACTATGAACGTTTCGCGGGACTTCCCGCTCATGTGAAGCTGTCGGAATCTATTAACGGCCAAAGAAATTTTCACGGAAAACTGATAGGACTTGATAGAGAAGGCGAAACAACGGCAATTCTTGAAGACGAATCAGGTAAGGTTTGTCGTTTGCCATTCTCCAAGATCATCAAGGCCAACGTTGATATTGAACCATAATTGGTAATCGGTTATTGGCAGTGATTGAGAACTTACGATCACACCAATTAAGCCACTGAAAACTATGAGCACGCTCAGTTCGATTGCACAAAATATTGATTTTCTCAGCAAAGAGAAAAAAATTGACCCGCAGGTCATTATCAGCGCCATTGAAGACGCAGTGGTGACTGCTTCTCGCAAACACTTCAAAACTGGCGAAGACCTGCATGCCCGGTACAACCTGGAATCTGGCGCAATAGAGCTTTACGCCATAAAAACTGTAGTTGCAGAAATAGAAGATTCCGCGCGCGAGTTGACAGTTGACGAAGCAAATGCCGAAGTCGGAGAAGGCGCAGAAGTCGGCGATATGCTGGAACTGCCCCGCCCTGTTGAGGAGCTTGGGCGTATTGCAGCGCAAACTGCCAAACAGATTATTCTGCAAAAAGTCCGCGAAGCTGAGCGCAACAAAGTTTACGAAGAGTATATTGGCCGACTGGGCGAACTCGTCAACGGTTTCGTTAAGCGTTTTGAAGGCGGCAAAGTAGTCGTTGATATTGGCAACGGCCTGGAAGCTGTGATGCCTAAATCCCAGCAGTCAAAAATCGAAAACTTCACCCAAGGTGAACGCATCCGCTTTGTCCTCCACGATGTAAATCGTGAAGCCAAAGGCCCTCAGATCGAAGTTTCGCGCACCAGTCCGGAACTGCTCAAGCGTTTATTCGAGATGGAAGTGCCGGAAATTTATGACGGCACAGTTCAAATCAAGGCAGCCGTCCGTGAACCAGGCGAACGCGCCAAGATTGCCGTTGTTTCAAACGAGCGCGACGTTGACCCGGTCGGAGCCTGCGTGGGAATGAAGGGATCGCGTGTGCAATCCATCATCCGCGAATTGCGCGGCGAAAAAATTGACATCATTGAATGGTCCGAAGACCCTGCTATCTTTGCGGCAAATGCGTTGTCGCCTGCCAAGGTCAGCAAGGTCACAGTGTTGGATTTTGAAGACAAAAAGCTGCAGGTAATAGTCGAAACCGAACAACAATCATTGGCTATTGGAAAGCGTGGCCAGAATGTTCGCCTGGCTGCAAGGTTGGTCGGCTGGGACATTGATATTCGCAGCGAAGAAGAAATGAAGCGCGAAATCGCCACACAGATGGAACAGATGATTTCCGCTCCTATCGTCAAGCTTTCGTCTATCGAAGGCATTTCAATTAGCGACTCCGAAGCTTTGGAAGAACACGGTATCGAAACCATCGAGCAATTGGCTGAAGCCGCGGTTGATGACATTTGCGAATGGTTGGATGTCAGCGTGGACGATGCCGAGGAGCTACTGGACATGGCTCGAGCCATTACAGAAGCACGATTGGCGCATGCCAATCAACAAACAACGGAATTACCAGAAGATTCAGAATCGGAAGAAGTCACGGAAACCGACGAGTCAGAACTAGCTGAAGATGTTAAGCCAGACGAAAGTACTGAGGATGAATCCGAAGAGGATGTTGATGTTGAAGGCTCCTCAGAAATAGCGTCGGCGAGTTCTGAGAATGTGCCTGTGGATATGGATGACAATCAGTCTTTCGAAGAAGACGCGGAAACTGAAAACCGGGATGAAAAGCAATGAACCGGTTAGCCACCACACAATTTGAAGGTACTGTGATTCGTCAGGCTTATCTTAAGGGGATAAATGAGCAAGGTCAGAATCTACGATTTAGCGAAAGAATTGAAGTTGGAGAGCAAGAAAGTGCTCGAAGACGCCCGTCGTATGGGCGTTGACGTTAGTGTGCCTTCAAATACTTTGGAGGACCCGATCGCGGCCAGAATCCGCGAGATGTATTACCCGAAGAAAAAAGAGGTTGTGGCTGCCAAGCCAACTGCACGTTTGATAAAACATCATCCAACCGCCGCTGCGCCCGCACTGGAAAAGACGCCCGAAGCGACTGAATCTACGCCGACGCCAAATCCTGTAGTAGCTGAGACTGCACATCAAAAATCTGTTGAAGTTTCACCACCTGCTGCTCCGGCAACTGTTATCAAGCAACTGACTAAACCATTGCCAGTTGCAGCCAAACCGCAACCTGCGCAAACACCTGAAAGCAAAACTGATTTGCATTCGGTTGAAACGCTGGCCAAACCTGATGAACCGGAAGTAAACCCAAACAAGCCGAGGCTGGTAAAACTACCTTCACCTGCAAAAGCACAGCCCGCAGAAACACTGCAACCAGCAAAAGCTGAAGCTGAAGCTGACAGTAAAGCGCCTCTAGAAAGCATTAAAGTTGAAGCAGAAACAGCAATTGAAGTTGCTGTTGGCTCGCCTGCGGCTTTGCCTGAGACTAATGAAACCGTTATTAATCCAAGTGCGGTACCTGAAACACTGGGCGAGTCCGCTCCTCCTGTGCCAAAACCGACCGTCCATAAGTCGCACCCAAAACCTAGCACTTCTTCTATCACTCCGGGAACCAAGGTAATCAAGCTGGCAATGCCAACAGGGCCTTTGCCTAAACCATCCCCGACCACGTCTGCACGATTTCAAGCTGATAAGCCTAAACCAACTGGGAAGCTTGATCCTTCCATGTTGCTCAAAAAGGATCAGACGCGCGAAGGCAAAGACAAGGAAACTCATATTCTGCCTTCGGGTGCGCAACAGCGCACTGTTTACATTCCGCCTAAAGACCAAAAACCTAAAGGCCGTAATCAACATCGCGCCAAAGACAAAGAAAAAGATAAATTCCAGGATGGCAATACACACAGACTGGGACTTCGCAAGCAAGCGTTACCAGTGGCCGCCCAGCGCATGGTTCCAGTAGACTTGAAACCGGCGCGGTTAGTTGAAGGCAGCACAGTGCGTGAATTTGCCGAAAAACTTGACGCCAAGCCACGGGACGTAGTGGCTGCGCTAATGCAGCGCGGAGTTATGGCAACCATCAACCAGATCATGAATCACGATCTGGCGATAGAGATTGGGCGCGATTATGGCTTTGAAGTGACCTTTGGCGATTTCGAGGACATGATTATTGAGTCCGAATTTGAGATTACGCCAGAGGCAATGGACGATACCGACCCGCGTGCTCCAGTCATCACTGTAATGGGTCACGTAGATCATGGAAAAACCAGCTTGCTTGATGCCATCCGCTCTGCCCGTGTGGCCGAAGGCGAAGCAGGCGGAATTACTCAGCACATTGGCGCATATTCTGTAGAAGTTCCAAGCCCCGAAAGCAAGGATCAATTGCGCCGAGTGGTTTTCCTGGATACGCCAGGCCACGAAGCATTTACGATGATGCGCGCTCGCGGAGCCAAGGTCACAGACATTGTCGTTCTGGTTGTCGCGGCTGATGACGGCGTAATGCCTCAGACGCTGGAAGCCATTGAACACTCCCGCGCCGCCAAAGTCCCGATCATTGTCGCCATCAACAAAGTTGATAAGCCCGATGCCAACGTCGAACGCGTTAAAAAAGAACTGGCAGAACGCGGAGTTCAGTGGAGCGGTTGGGGCGGCGATATCGAAATGGTTGAAGTATCCGCCAAGAAGCGTCAGAACATTGACGGCCTGCTGGAAATGATTCTGCTGACCGCTGATATTCTGGAACTGAAGTCGAATCCGAAACGCAACGCTACAGGCACTGTCCTGGAAGCCAAGCTGGATCGCGGACGCGGTGCGGTGGCAACCGTCCTAGTTCAAAACGGAAGTTTGCGAATCGGCGACCCATTCATCGTCGGGAATTTCTCTGGCAGAGTTCGCGCCCTAATGAACGATATCGGAGAACGTGTTCTGGAAGTAGGGCCATCTATGCCGGTTGAAGTCCTGGGGTTGGACGGAGTTCCAGCCGCAGGCGATCAATTCCAGGTGGTAGATGACGTGGTCAAAGCACAGCAAATCGCACAGTTCCGACAAGCGAAAACCAGGGCTACCGCTCTGGCCAGGTCTGCTGCCCGCGGTCTGGATCAATTGGCTGCACAGATGGAATCGGGCACGGTGAAAGAATTGCTGGTTATCCTGAAAGCCGATGTGCAAGGTTCGGTCGAAGTGCTGAAAGACACGCTGACCAAACTTTCAACCAATAAAGTTAAGGTTCGCATCATGCGTGCCGCAGTCGGTGCAATCACTTATGACGACGTGCTGCTTGCCAGCGCGTCACAGGCAGCCGACTCAGGCGCTGCAACAGTCATTATTGGCTTCAACGTGCGCCCTGAAACCCGTGCAGACGACATCGCCAAGCAGGAAGAGGTGGACATTCGCCTGCACTCGATCATCTACAAAGTTGAAGAAGAAATACGCAACGCGATGCTCGGCTTGATGGATGCTACGTTGAAAGATGTGGTGCTTGGCAAAGCCGAAGTCCGCGACATTATTCGCGTACCCAAAATCGGCTCCATCGCCGGTTGCATGGTCATCAATGGTTCGATCAAACGCACAGCCAAGGCGCGATTGATTCGCAACAATGTGGTGATTTTTGAATCATCAATCGGCAGCTTGCGACGTTTTAAGGACGACGCTAGCGAAGTTCAGCAAGGTTACGAATGCGGCATCACTGTTGACCGTTTCAACGATTACAAGCTTGGAGACATCGTCGAAGCATTCATAGTAGAGAAAGTCGCGCCAACGCAGTTGTAGAAATCAGAAGGCAAAAGGCAAAAGGCAAAAATACAAATCATTTTTGCGACGTTCGGCAAAAGCTACATTTGATTTTTGACTTTTGCCTTTTGATTTTCATTATGCAGTATCGTCCGAATAGATTAGCTCAAGAGTTGAAAAGTGAGATCAGCGCTATCATCACGCGCGAGATGCCTCATCACAATTTCGGCTTTATCACCATTACCGAAGTCAAAGTCAGCCCGGACTTACGTTATGCCCGCGTACTTGTCAGTGTTTTCGCCTCCCCCGAAGAACAAAAGAAATCTTTGGACTTGCTCAACAGTGAAAAGTCTTTCGTTCGCCAATTGATTGGCAAACGATTTCGACTGCGTCACACGCCCGAAATTTTATTCGTTTACGACGAAACAATTGCACACGGCGACCGAATGCTGCGGATGATTGAGGAAGTCAAAAAGGAGTTGCCGGAAGAAGATGTTAGGACAAGTAATTGAACTCATTGAAAAACATTCTCACTTTGCCGTTACCTCTCACATACGGCCCGATGGCGATAGTCTTGGCTCGTCCCTGGCGCTTTGCTGGATTTTGAAAGGGCTTGGCAAAAATGCCGAAGTGATTATGTGTGACACTGTGCCGCACTCTTATTCAAAACTGCACGGTGCCGACGAAGTTCGAGTCGTTAAAGACATTGACCGCGATTACGATGCTGTCTTTGTGATCGAATGCAGCGACGTCACACGCCCTGGTTTGCCTAGCCTCAAAGATCAATTCGTCGTCAACATTGACCATCATTCGACAACTGCCCTGTTCGGTGATTTGAATTGGATTGACTCAACAGCGGCGGCTGTCGGCGAAATGATCTACAACCTGGCCAAAGCCATCGGAGCAAAAATTTCTCAGGAAGTTGCAAGCTGCGTTTACGCCGCACTGCTGACCGACACCGGCTCGTTCCACTTTTCCAACACCACTGAGCGTACCTTCAAAATCGCAAGCGACCTGGTTAAATACGGCGCTCAACCGGCCAAACTTTCTCAGGCAATTTTCTATAGTTACCCTTACGCCAAGGTCAGATTGGTCGGAGCCGTGCTTTCGACTTTGCAACGTGACGAATCCGGTCGCATTGCCTGGATCAAAATGAGCAAAGAAGCTCTGGAAAATAGCGGCGCATCAGAAGACGATTCCGACGGTATCATTACTTACCCGCTGACCGTTGGCGATGTCGAAGCCGTCGCCTTTTTCCGCGAATTGCCAAACTCAACTTATCGAACGAGCTTACGCTCAAAAAACCGCGTCAACGTCGCCCGCGTGGCCGAACACTTCGGTGGAGGCGGTCACGCCAATGCCGCCGGGTTCACAATCAAGGCAGATTACGACGAACTCAGCCGGGACGTCATCGAACGCCTGAAAGAGGCCGTCGCCATCGCCCCCGCAGTCAACGGACGCGAAATCAAACCAAGATAGCAGCCTGCGGGTTTGCACGGATTATTCGACCGTAACACTAAGCCTGTAATTCGCTGTCGGATGCGCAACAACGTAAACATAGTAAGTTCCCGTTTGGGGGACTTTGCCTCTCCAAAGCCTGCCATTGATTGCCATCTTCCCAAAAGCTACCTCCGCTGCACTGTAGAAATTCGCGGATTCGCTGACCGTAAACTCAGCACGATTGCCGGCTTTACGTTTCCACGAAATTTGCACTGTCATTGTTTGACCTTTCCGAGCACGTATAACGTAACCCGCATGAGATTCGCCGCCAATGAAGCCTTTAACAGTCGCCGGACTCCGCAATCGCGTCTTTGGAGTTGTATCCTCTTGAGCCCAAGCCACATTCGCAGTCAGCAATAAAATTACCAGAGCAATAAGCCATAAAAGAATCCTTGTGATGCTTGTTTGCATTGTGTGTCATCCTCCTGTTGTAAGAATTACTTTTTGCCTGTCCGATGAAACGCTTTCCCCTGCCAATTGACATCAGATAGATCGCAACAAATTGAAGCCTGGGCTTTAGCAAATAAGTCGTGGTAACCTTTGGCCATGAAGTATCAAGCGATTTTGTTGACGAATGCTTTTAAGCGCCGACATCGCCCCGCCGGTTTATTTCACCTGACAGCAATTATCTGCCTTCTGGCCTGTATTACTACAAGCTCCCAGGCTCAAGCCTCAAGGCCGCGCCTTGTTTCCGAAAAGTCAGCTTCAACCACACCCACCAGACTGCCGCAAAAGAACAGGCCGCTTACTGCCAGGAACCATCGTGAAGCAGAGCAACGGCTGGCAGATTTGGGATATTGGACTGGTCGAATTGATGGCGGTTGGGATACGGCTTCGCGGAATGCGTTAATCGCCTTTCAGAAGGTCGAACTGCTGAAGCCAACAGGCAGATTGACGCGCGAAACATATGATCAATTGATGGAAGCCGATCCGCCAACTCCGCGCGAAACCGGCCCGGCACACATTGAAGTTGATCTGATTCTACAAGTGTTGTTTGTTGTTGACGATACCGGAACAGTAACGCGGGTGTTGCCCGTTTCAACCGGCAACGGGAAGGAATTCTATTCGGAAGGTTGGGCACGCGATGCCATAACTCATCCCGGACGCTACCAGGTTCGCCAGAAAATCCCAGGCTGGAAAAAGAGCGCCTTGGGCGAGATGTATTATCCGGTTTACTTCATGTACGCCACAGCAATTCACGGCTCCAGGTCTGTGCCAACCAAACCAGCCAGCCACGGTTGCGTACGAATTCCTATGTTTGCAGCAAAAGAGTTTTACCGAGTAACGCCGATCGGAATGCCTGTGATTATTCACAGAGAAAATAATCCGCCTTTGACCACACCGACAGAAACCGTAAAACAATAATTGTGAGCTTGCTCGTGTTGAGTGCGCCAGCACGAGCAGGCTGAATTCTGATTAGCCTTTTGGACGTTCTTCTGACGACCAGCCACCATCCCGCCGCTTACATTCAAAATCATCAAAATCAGTTGGAGACCGAACCGGTGCCTGGTTTTCGCTCCTTCGCTTGCTCGCGTATTCGACGGTTACAAAGCTGAAATGAAAGACGTATCGTTCCGGTTGCGAGGGCAGCGAAAGAGGAGTACAAACGATCATAAATTCAATTCGTTTACCTAAACACCATCAAACTAAATCACAAGCTGGCACTGCCAAAAGCAACCGGCTTCTTACCAGGAGACCTTAGTCATGCAACGATTCACCTTATTTGCGTTAGCGTGCTTGTTGGCCATTACCTTTGCACTTTCTGCAGCTTGCAGCTCACCCCCTCCTCCGAAGACCAAAAAGACTTTGGTCTTTATCACCAACACCGGCAGCGATTTTTGGAAGATTGCTCAAAAAGGATGCGAAAAAGCCGATGCTGAATTGGCCGATGTGGACGTAGTTTTCAAAACGACATTTGGTGGGACGGTAAAAGAGCAGGAAAGATTTATCAGCGAATCACAGGTAAAGGATGATGCTGACGCCATTGCAATCAGTCCGATTGATCCGGTCGGAATGAGAGACTTGTTGGACAAGGTTGCCAAAAAAGCATTGCTTGTTACTCAGGACAGCGATGCTCCAAATACCGCCCGCGCTCTATACATTGGCGCAGATAATCGCGCTGCCGGGCGGCAAGCTGGAGAGATGATAAAAAAAGCTCTGCCGAAAGGCGGCAAGATTATGGTTTTTGTAGGCAAACGTGCGGAAAACGCGCAAGAACGACTGGCAGGTTTGCGCGAAGCAGTCGCAGACTCAAAAATTGAAATCATTGATTTGATGCTGGACGAAAATGACTTCATGAGAGCCGAAGAAAATGCAGAAACGGCATTGAATAAATACCCAGACCTGGCAGGCATGATCGGCCTTTGGTCCTATAACGGCCCGGCAATTTTGCGAGCATTAAAAAGCGCCAGCAAAGTCGGCCAGGTCAAAGTCGTTTGCTTCGACGATGAACCAGACACCTTGAAAGGAATTAAAGAAGGTTCAATTTACGGCACTATAACCCAGCAGCCGTTTGAATATGGCTATCAGTCGGTGCAATTGATGAGCAAAATCCTAAAGGGTGACAAATCGGTAATTCCACCCGACAAAAAGGTGCTGATTCCGACGATCGTGGTTCAAAGCGATAACCTGGACGAATACAAGAAAACGCACGAGCAAATACTTGGCAGCAGCAAGTAAACCAAACGCCATTAACAAACTGCCCGCCAATCACAACTCTCAAGGCTTTTTGTGATTGACGGACAGAGTTTCCATACTTCTTCAAGTTTACGACAAAGACTGCCGCAGTTTTTCAGGAATCGTAGCCGGTTTGCCATCTCTGACAACGACAACAGTCATCGAACCTTCCAACGCCAGTTCTGTGCAGGCTTCATCCGTAAAGATTTGGTAGTCGTATCGGATCGAACTGTTGCCGAGTTTGCCAACGGTGACTCTCATAACGAACTCAGCATCCAGCGGCAAAATTCGATGAAAGACAGCGTCAACGTGTTTCCGCGGAAAGTCGTATTCACGGACTTCGCCGCCACCAAATAACGGTACTCCAACCGAGCGCAGCAACTCAATCTCACCTTCTTCAAAGTATTCAAAGATACGAGGGTAATGCAGCCGCCCGGCGGCATCGGCATCAGCCCAACGGATTCGTCGTTTCAATTCAATCGAAGGCATTTGCTACCTCATTTCGCCAGTCGTTCGACCACTTCGTAAAAAAACTTCATGCCGTCTTCAAAAGCCTTCTTTCCAATACGCTCGTCATTGCCATGAAAGCCTCCGCCCAGTTCCCTGTTGGACGCAACAAACGGCGAAAAGCCGTAGCTGTGAATTCCCAGTTCGCGGTAGTAATGGCAATCAGTGAACCCCGCCAGCACTGGGTGCGAAATGATCGCGCCGGGGAAACGATGACTGACGACATCGGCGACGGCCTTGACCAGTTCGGAATCTTTAGGCGAAGCGTTGGCTTCAAAAGCCAGAACAGGTTCGATCTTGATCGAATCGTCTTTTATGACTCCATGTAATTCAGCAATCCATCGCTCCAGTTTTTCTCCGGGAACCAATCTTGTGTCTATTTCGGCAGTTGCGACAGGCGGTATAACATTTACCTTGTTACTGCCGGCCAGCATAGTGATGGAGATCGTGTTTCGTGTCAGTGCTTTCGCGCCCGGCTCACTTTCCAGCATACGCACAAACGACGGGTCTTTGATTGATTCGCGCAGGTTGGAGTATTTCGCAGCCAGATCAGGTGGCATCAGCGGAGCCAGGGCTTTGAATGATTGCTCGACAGCCGGGGTCAATTGAATCGGCGGCGAATAATCCATCAGCTTATTCAAAGCGCGCAGCAACCGATTGACCGACGAATTAGGTCGCGGAATCGAGCCATGCCCCGGTTCGCCCGTCGCCGTCAGCCTTAACCAGGCTGGAGTTTTTTCCGAAGGGCCGACGCCTATGGCCAAAACTTTGCCGCTGTTATCAACCGTGTTGTTTCCACCTTCGTTGAACAGAAACTCGGCTTTGCCCAACAACTCAGGATGGTTT
>JAGNMH010000072.1 GCA_017991275.1 Acidobacteriota bacterium | reverse complement strand
AGTATGTTGCCATTTGCAAAGCAGTTCGATGAATCACGTTTGTCTTGGTACGTAACTCCAGCGAGCGCAAGGCAGGGCCAGGCGCATCAACCAAAATAACCACACGGGTCGGCGACACTGAACGAATTCTCTGAGGCACTCCGTCAAGCGTTACGGTCACACCGCCCAAAGAGGTAGGCGGAAAGAATGGCTCGACCAACTGCGTGTCGGTAAAATTATTACCGTCAATTGCTGCAAAGGATTCGCGAGACACTGGAGCATCGGGATGCAGAAAATTGCTAACCGTGATGGTCTGCGCCATCGCGCTCAGGCCAAAAAACAAAAACAATCCCATAAGGAAAAATGAACGCATAATTTTAACTTTTGAATTTGAGAACGGGGACTTGCTTTCGAGGCGATGACTGTAAGTGCAAAATAGAAACATTCGGGGTTGTTCTACAATCACTTATGGCAATTACTCCAACTTTACGTTTTGCCATTCGCGGCGGTTGATCATGTCACGAATCTCTGCTGCATTTTTGCCTTCGCCAACAAGTTTGTGAACAAGGAGACCCTCCTTGAGACATAACCCTCAGGTGGCCCCATGAGTGGTGGCAAAACAGTCAAGCAAACCTTTGTGCCCCTCACTGGTGTCGCAGTGACAGTAACAAGGTTGCTGCGCAAAAATCTCAGGATTTTCCCCTGCAAAGCGATAAGCTTTTACAATAACGGGGTCTGTGAACTGCTTCGGGTCGAGAACAGCAGGTAATGGCCCGGCTTCTGCTAGGTTGCTGATGAAAGCCGGGACTCGCGGAGTTGAACTAGCTGCGGCCTGATTGGGCGCCTGGCCATTTGGTTGATGATCCGAATGCGATGTTTGCGACCCACAAGCACCCGACAACAAAGTTAGCGGAACAACAATGAGTAGAAAGCTTGAAAGCACACCGACTCGCTGGCGCGCCAATTTGTCTTGAATCGAAAAAGGCAGAAAAATTCTAACCATTACACCCTCTAATCTAAAAAATGATTTCCGCAAAAAGAATTCTTGATCCGAAATTTCAACATATACATTGTACTGGCGACTGATGGAGTTGGCCAGCAAAGAATGCAACGAACCTCTAAGCAGAATCAGGTTGGATGGTGGTGTAAAGCCATATTCGTTCCGGCATCATTGAATAAGTTCAACAAAACCGGCTTGCTGCTGACAATTAATGCTTGACTGGGAAGGTGGTAACCGACGCCTGCAACACCTTCAGAAAAAACTCCACCCGCCAAAGAAAACTCTGATGAGATAACAGCCAGAAAAACGGCTTCAATTGAGAATCATCATTTCCCCTCTTCCAGATGACTCCATTACTCTAAAGCATGGGGACAGGAACTCCCGCAATGTCGTGGCAACTTAACCTCGCCTCAATCCATTCCTGCAAATTTGACTAGCGTGGCGATTTCATGTTTCATGCGGCCTCATTGAGTAGAACAAACAGACTTTCGGTTAGCTTTTGAGCGAAATCTCCGCCAAAAAGTGAAGCCCTTTATTCATTACCAGAGTTACTGAAACCGTGAGTACAGTCCATACTGAAAAACAGACTGGTTCCCACGCGGGAACGCCTGTGTCGTCACCAGTGGCGCCGGGTGAAACGACCTTTTGGCGTGTCGAGGGGAGCTTGCTTAATTTGAGCGCCGTGCGCCCAGTGGCTTTCTTCACCTGGAATGCACAGAGCTTTTCTGAACGATGGCTGCGACGGAGCATCCTTGCCCTTTCTGCCATCATCCGCCCGCTGCTTTATGCAACCGACAGAGTCTTTGCAACGCGCTTTCTCCATACACTGCTCAGAGGCATCAGCCGTGATCGGCTGGATTTGCTCGGCGAAGAGTATTTCCACTACTACCTGAAACCGAAACTGAAACCCGAAGGCATTGCCAACCTGAAAGAAGTAATGGCCAACGGCGAACAGATTGTTTTGGTCAGCCAGGGGCTGGAACAGGTCATGCGCCCACTGGCCGAATATCTGGGAGTCGAATGGCTGGTGGCCAATCGGTTGGAATTTTGCGACGGTCTGGCAACTGGAAGATTGCTCTCGCCTGTGGTTCGCCCACGTCAGGTGCTGGCCAGAATCATAGGCAGAAAACCAGATGGTCGCGTGGTGTTAGGCAAGCTTTCGCGCAATTTGGGCAACCCGGCAGAAGTTTTGAAACGAGCCATTATCCCAACTAAACGAATGGTTCAGCCACTGACAACTCCAACAGTTGTTTTCGAGCCATACAAACAACTTGGCAACCTTTCGATGATAGATTCGATGGCAGGCAAGAATGTTCTGCTGATTGGCTTCACAGGTTTCATAGGCAAAGTCTGGTTGGCGAAAGTTCTGCAAGAGATTCCAAACATTGGCAAGATTTATTTGCTGATTCGCCGTCAAAGGTCGGTTACCGCCGCGCGTAGATTTGAAAAGATTGCCGCTGAATCGCCAGTCTTCGACAAGCTGCACGAAATCCATGGGGACAACTTCGGCAATTTGTTGGCTGAAAAGATCGAAGTTGTTGAAGGCGATGTCACGTCGCCCGGGCTTGGCTTAGCACCAGATGTTTGCGCGAGACTTCAATCGCAACTTGATCTGGTTATCAATAGTTCCGGCTTGACGGACTTCAATCCGGATTTGCGCCAAGCGCTGGCTATCAACGTTGACGGAACACTGAACGTTTTGGATTTTATTCGTGAATGCAGACAAGCCGCACTCGTGCATCTTTCGACTTGTTATGTTGTCGGTTATCACGATGGCCGTATTTCCGAAAACTTGAAGCCGAATTACACCCCCAAAGGCATTGCGGATTTCGACGCCGAAATCGAATACGAAATCCTGCACCGACTGGCCAAAGAGATCGAAGCGCGCGCCGAAACAGAAGAAATCACGGAACAGCTTCGTCAACAGGTTTTGGAAAAAGGTCGTCGAACAAACAAGCAACTCTCAGACTCCGAAATCGAAGCCCAGATTCGCAAACAACGTGGGCGATGGGTTCGCAATGAATTGACAGAATCCGGCATGCATCGCGCGCAGGAATTCGGTTGGCCGAACACATACACCTTCACCAAGAGCCTTGCCGAATCGTTAATGGCTTTGCGAGGAAAAAACTCGACCGGCCAAGATTTGCCCGTGGCCATTGTCCGCCCGTCCATCGTCGAAACTTCCACTCACGATCCGTTCAGTGGCTGGAATGAAGGCGTCAATACTTCAGCTCCGATTTCTTATCTGCTTGGCACCTTCTTTCGCCAACTGCCGTCAAACGGCAAAAAATGCCTGGACATCATCCCGGTTGACCTGGTGGTTCGAGGAATGATTTTGATCGGCGGAGCGTTAATCGAACGCCGACATGAACAGCTTTACCATCTGGCGACTTCGGCAGTAAACCCTTGCAATATGCGCCGCACAATTGAGCTAACCGGCTTGGCGCATCGCAAACATTATCGAGCGCAGGACGATTTCAATTATCGGCTTCTGTCAATGTTCGATTCGATAGCTGTATCAAAAGAACGTTACCGTAAACTTTCGGCCCCGGCACAGAAACAGCTTGTAAAGGCTTTGCTGAGAATTGTATCGCCGCTGCCAATGATGCGTTCGCCTCTGGTTCGCCGTGAACGCGATCTGAACAAAGTCGAAAAACTGGTCGAGCTTTACGAACCATTCATCCTGCACAACGAGTATGTTTTCGAAGCCAGAAACGTCGAGATTCTCTCCGCACTTCTGCCGGAAACAGAACGACAGGCATTTGGCTACGACGCCAGTTGCATTGACTGGTGGGATTACTGGATCAACATTCACATCCCTGCTCTGCGGAAATGGTCATACCCATTAATCGAAGGTCGCTCGGTTGATAATAAATCCAGCCGCTCAATTACGATTCCTTCCCAGGAACAGAGAGTTGCGACGAGCTAAAAACAATAGACAAGTGAAAAAATAGTATGGCAATTTTTCTGACCGGCTCGACCGGTTACGTCGGGGCACACGTCGCGGCGCTGCTGCTCGAAAATCACAAAGACCGTCTGAATTTGTTGGTGCGCGCCAAAAATCAGGGCGATGCCGAGCAGCGTTTGTGGAAGTCACTGCAAATCCACCTGGACTTCCCACGCTTTTACGATCACCTAAAATCTAGAGTAAACATCTTTTGTGGCGACCTAACCGGCAGTCACTTTGGTTTATCTAACGAAGATTACCGACGACTGGTAGAAACGACTGAATCTGTCATTCATTGTGCGGCTTCGTTAAACAGAAAAAGCGAAAAGACCTGCCTGAACGTCAACCTGCGGGGGACTTTGGAAGTTATCAAACTGGCTCAGGCAGCACGCGATCTGCATGGCCTGCGGCGATTCAGCGATGTGTCAACCGTAGCCATTTGCGGTCAACGCTTCAGTGAGGTCGTCATAGAGGAAGAATCACGTGACTGGACCCGCTCTGATTACGACCCATACGCCAGAACGAAAAAGTTCTGTGAGCACATGGTAGAAGAGTTGTTACCGGATGTTCGACACACTGTCTTTCGTCCGAGCATTATCTTGGGTGACAGCCGCTACGCTGAAACCACACAATTCGACATGGTTCGGTCATTTGTGTTTTTGGCAGGCTTGCCAGCTCTTCCCTTTAGGCCGACCGATCAAATAGACATCGTCAACGTGGATTTTGTCTCTGAATCAATTGTCACGATTCATCAAAAAGAAAACCCATTGCACGACATTTACCACCTGTCATCAGGTACGGAATCACAGAGCTTCGGAGTTCTAACCGATGCTCTGGCAAAGGCCCAAAATAAGCGCCCACCAGTATTTTTGCCAAGTTTTGAAAAACCGTTCACAGCAACCAATAATTGGGTTGCTAACAATTTTCGCGGCAGTGCAATAGGCTCAGGGGCAGCACTGTTGAAGGTTTTTCTCCCATACCTGACCTTCAACACGGTTTTTGACAATAAAAAAGTGACTTCAGAGACAAAAAAAAGTCCAATTCCATTTTCCAAATACTGCCTACCTTTGCTAGAATTCAGCCGCGCGGGAAATTTCACGTATCCTTATAAGGAATGGCCAGGTGATTTAACCAAGGCGAGCATATAATCCAAAGATAGTGCAAACTCAGATATAAGCACGGCTCGTAGCTAATGAATTCATTCAAGCAGTTAAGTATTTTCAGGTACAGGTTGTTTTAGCGGTTTGGCTTAATCATGACAGTGCCCTGGCAGATTGCTATCTACGTCAGTTTAATTTTAGGACAATAGCTATCTCCGCCGTCATTCCAGACAACGATTGACTATTTATCGGCCTCAACCCCGAACAGAGGCCGCCAAGATTCAACTTCGAAAGACTTGCCCCGGCCCCAGCGAGTCAACGAAGTAAAGAATACGAAGTTGAATGGTTACAATCGCCTCCTCACGAACTACACACAACGAGGACGATTATTTCAATCGTCTTGGATAAAACGGAGCTGGCACAAAATGTTTGAGAATCACAGCGCCTATGGTTTACACTTTCGTTGATGATTTGAAGACAGTCTCACCACAGCTCTTTGGTCACTCTTGGTACCCCCAGAGGTCAATAACAACATTTGGTTTTGCCCCTGACGGCAAATTATGCCGCGCCAGTGTTGTTTACCCCTCTTAAAGGTCGTCCCCCTAAACTCAGGAGGAATCAAAGCTATGAGTATGGATATTGCCTTAGAAGGCTGGGTTAGCGGTTTAATCGAAATCTCCAAATTCAAATGGATGCTTGGCTCAGGCCAGCGTTGGCATCCAGGAGAAAAACTAAAACTACTTTTTGCTGGCTATAACGGCACGCGCAATACCGGCTCAGACGTCCGAGTCGAGGAGATGATGCGCCAGATCAGACATGTGCTTGGCAAGGACAAGTGCGAGATGAGCGTGCTTTCGCAAGACTTCAAGCTCACGGAAGGTTATTTCAAAGGCAGCAAACAGGTATTACTGCCACAGATATTTCCGCCAATGCTGGCGCGCGAAGTGCCTCAATATGACGGCGTCGTCGCGTGTGAAGGCTCAATGTTCAAGAGCAAGTTCGCCAATGCTCTGACGGCGATGATGGTCGGCAGTTTGGGTATCGCTTCAGCACAGAACAAACTTAGCGTCGGTTATGGTGCGGAAGCTGGTCAGATGGATCCGATGCTGGCCAAAATGGTCGCGCGATACTGTCGTGATTCAATGGTCATCACGCGTAATCCCGAATCGCAGGACGTATTGGGCAAACTCGGAGTTTCTTCCGAACTCGGCACTGACACAGCCTGGACATTTGAACCGCATGCTAATGAATATGGCTATTCCGTCCTGCGGCAATCTGGATGGGACGAGCAATCGCCTGTGCTTGTGGTTTGCCCGATCAATCCGTTCTGGTGGCCAGTCAAGGCTTCGGTTACTAAATACGTTGCCAAAACACTTTTTGGCGCTTACAAAGACAGCCATTACCGTTCGGTTTACTTCCATCGTTCAGGGCCGGATGTGGATCAAGCCTATGACCACTATTTGACCGGAATGTCCAAGGCGGTTGACCGGTTCCGCAAAGAAAACGGCGTCTTCGTGGTTCTCGTAGGCACTGAGATGTTAGACCACGTTGCCTGCCAAGGCATGTCGGAAAAGCTTGGCGGTGTCCCGATTTTCTCGTCAGGCGATTACGACATGTACCAACTGGTTAGCATACTGCGTTCATGTCATATGATGGTGTCGTCGCGGTATCACGGTATTGTTACCAGCATGCCAGCACTGGTTGCCTCAGCCGGGGTGACAGTGGATGAGCGCATTCATAATCTGATGCACGAGCGTGGTCATCAGGACCTGCTTCTTAAGGTTGACGAGCCAGAGATGGAAGACAAGCTCTACACAATTATGGGCAAGCTATTGAAAGAGCACGAATCCATACGTGATGGCATTGGCAGAACCGTCGCTAAGAATCTGAAAATGATGGCGAAGATGGGAGTTTACTTTGAAGACCATGTCAAACGTCGGTACCCGGAATTCCCAATTCGACAAGGCTTGCAAAGCTGGGAAGACTATCTGCCTCCTTTGAGTCCGAATCTAAGGAACCTGGTGGAAAATTACGGTTGATGAACAATTGACCGACATTACCTGCGGCGGATCAAAGCGGATTTTTCCATTTTGATCCGCCGCATTCGTTTTGCTCAACAGCCCATTCAGCTTGTATCATTCGCCCCGATGAATTTCCTTGAGAAAATCCTTCAACAACTAACTCAAACGCCGAATCGTCCTGTCATTCAGGAAGTTCGAGACGGGCGATTTGTCACGACCACTTGCTCCGAACTGCTTTCGCAAATTCGAGCCGCGCGCGCCTTCATTCGCAATTCAGGATTGAAACCGGGCGACCGCTGCGGCCTGCTTGCACCAAATTCGACCCGCTGGGCGGCGATGGATTTAGCGCTAATGGCCGAATGTATCATCGTTGTTCCGCTTTATTCGCGACAAGCCCCAAACGAGTTGGTCGGCATGCTGAAAGATTGCTCAGCCGCGATGGTAGTTTGCGCCGACCAGGTTTTGCGCGATGGTATGGAGAAAAACTGGCCAGACAATTCGCCTCCACTAGCGCTGTTCGACGACATCTTTGCGACGCCTATTACCGATACCCTCAACGATGCACCGAACGCTTCAACCGATCAGGATATTGTCACAATCATCTACACTTCAGGCACTTCCGGTGAACCGAAAGGCGTCATGCTCAACGTCGCCAACCTGAACCACATGGTTCCCTGCACTGGTTACCGGCTGGATCAATTGATGGAAGGCAAAACCGTGCAGGTCACTGATCAAGTGTTTCACTATTTGCCATTCTGTTTCGCTGGCTCATGGATTTTATTGCTAACCGCGCTGTCCAGAAACAGCCTGCTTTCGCTCTCGACTGACCTCAACAAACTTGCTGATGAATTAAAGCTGGCCACGCCAAATTACTGCCTGAATGTGCCGACTTTGCTCGAACGAATTCGCACCGGAGTCGAAGGTCAAATTGCTCAGAAACCCGCGATCGTCCAAAAGATTTACCACAACGGCAAATCCGCCTGGCTACAACAATATGCAGGCAAAGGCCGCGCAGGGCTAGCGTTTACGCTCGCCAATTGGCTGATCTTTTCCAACATCAAAAAGAAAATTGGCGAAAACCTGCGAGCCTTAATTTGCGGCTCGGCTCCGCTAGCCAAAGAGACTCAGTTGTTTTTCCAGATGCTGGGCATCCGAGTTTTGCAGGTTTACGGCCTGACCGAAACCACGGCAATCTGCACAATGGACGATCCCGACGACTTCACTCCTGGCAGAGTCGGCCCGGCAATCCCAGGCATCGAAATGAAGCTTGGCGAAGGCAAAGAGTTGCTGGTTCGCGGCCCGCATATTTTCGCCGGGTACTGGAATAAGCCTGAAGCGACCGCCGCCGCGCTGCTGCCAGACGAAGACGGAAACTGGTTTCGCACTGGCGATCAAGGCGACGTTGACGCCAAAGGCAATTGGGCAATCACCGGTCGTATCAAGAATCTGCTGATTATGAAGTCCGGCCACAACGTCGCGCCTGAACCCATAGAAGAGAAAGTGTTGTTCAATCTGCCGACGGCTCAACAATGCGTCGTTGTCGGAAATGACAAAGGCTATCTGGCTGCGCTGGTGACTGGCGATTTGACGAACGAACAAGTGCAAATAGCAGTTGATGCTGTCAACGCAGACTTGCCGCATTACAAACGCATTCTGGCTTTTCGAACCATCAAAGAACCGCTGACCATCGAAAGCGGATTGCTGACCGCCAACGGCAAGCTCAAGCGCGATGCCATCACCAAACATTTCGCCGACGAAATCGAAGAGCTTTACCGCTCAAAAAAGGCTGAAGGTAAATAATGGTCACACTTGGTCTGTTGTGTGTTTTTTTAACGCTGATTTTGGGAATTATGGTGTTAATGGCTTTGGGCGCTCGCGGCATCGCGGAAGACAAACGCAACGAATCCGAACAAGCCGCCAAACAAGCCGAATCGGACAAGGACAAGCAGTAATTAATTATGCAAAGCTATAAAGGCGAAACCCTGTCGTGGGAATTAAAAGACGGCTGCATTGAGTTTGCGTTGCACCGCGAACCAGCCAACGAAATTGGCATGAAAACTCTGGAAGAGTTGGAGCAATTCGTTGCGGCGCATGAAACGCTGAAAGATGAAGCTCACGCCCTGATTATTTACAGCACTCAGAAAGCAGGTTTCAGCGCCGGAGCCAATTTGCGCGACCTGTATTTCAACGCCAAACAACTCGGTTTTGAAAACGCTGCTCCGCAAGTCCGCGACTTCCTGAACCGTATCCACGCGGTGATGAACGCGATTGACGCTTCGCCTCTGACGACTATTGCCGCAGTTCACGGAGTCTGTTTCGGTGGAGGTTTTGAACTGGCGCTGGTTTGCGATTTGATCTTCGCCGACAAAATGGCTCGGTTTTGTTTTCCCGAATTGCGGCTGGGATTGATTCCCGGCTTCGGAGGCATTCCGCGTTTGAAGCGCGATCTTGGCAACGCCGTTGTTCGAGACCTCTTGCTGACTGGCCGAAGCGTCAATGCGACGAAAGCTCAGGCAATTGGCCTGGTCAGCCAACTCGCCGCCGAAGGCGAATCCCTGAAACTGGCACGCTTCACCGCCGCGCAGCTTAAAAAATTCGACCGCACAACCGGCATCGCCGCAAAACAATTTATTAAACCGATCCCTTACGCCGAACTTCGGCAAGAAATTGATATATTCTGCGACCTGTTCACCAAACCGGCGGTCGAAGCCGGTTTGCGAAAGTTCGTAGAAAGCACAGACGCTTTACCTTATTTGCCATAATAAAAAGAGCATGGAGTCCATTTTATGAGAGCAAAAATCACCTCGCTTGGCCGTTATGTGCCACCGCGTGTAGTCACGAACTACGACCTGGCCAAAATTGTTGACACCGATCACGATTGGATTGTCGAACGCACGGGCATTCACCAACGTCACTGGGTCGAACCCGGCACACCGAGTTCCGAATTGGCAGTCCACGCAATTGACGATTGTCTGAAACGACGCGGCATCGAAGCCGACGAAATCGAACTGATCATCGTCGCCACCGTCACGCCTGATATGTTTTTCCCTTCGACGGCCTGCGTGATTCAAAACAAGATTCGCGCGACCAAAGCCTGGGGCTTCGACATTTCCGCCGCTTGCTCGTCCTTTCTTTACTCGCTGACCACAGGCGCGCAGTTCATCGAAAGCGGCAAGCACAAAAAAGTCCTGGTCGTGGGCGCTGATGTCATGACCAGCATTTTGAATCCAGAAGACCGAACGACGCTGGTGCTGTTCGGCGACGGCGCAGGCGCAGTGCTGCTGGAACCGTGTGAAGAAGGTGAAGATTTCGGCATTCTGGATTATCACCACGAGGTTGACGGCAGTGGCGGAGAACATCTGTACATGCCCGGCGGAGGCAGCTTGAACCCTCCATCGCAGGAAACTGTGGACAAGAAAATGCACTACGTTCATCAGAATGGGCAGGCCGTTTTCAAGTTCGCGGTTCGCAAGATGGAAGAGTTGAGCACAGGCATGCTGGAGCGAAACAATCTGACTGGAGACGACATCTCATGCTTCATCGCGCATCAGGCGAACCTGCGAATCATTGATGCGACTGCCAAGAAAGCCGGGCTGGCTCCTGAAAAAGTCATCAAGAACATTCACAAGTACGGCAACACCACCGCCGCAACGATTCCGCTGGCCATCGGCGACGCCATCGAAGACGGCAAGCTGAAAAAAGGCGACCTGGTTTTATTCGCCGCAGTCGGTGCCGGCTTCACGGCAGGCTCTGTATTGATGCGCTGGGCATATTGATTTTCAGGAGAACGACTTTTAGATGAAAACCACCGAACAAATCATTGACGAAATTCTGACACTGGCTTCGACACACTTCAAAGTTGACCGAGCCACACTGTCGCCCAACGACGATTTTTTCAAAACACTAGGCATTGACAGCCTGCAAGCTCTTGGCTTGTTGACGCGGCTGGAAAACCATTTCAGCGTCGAACTGCCCGATTACGAAGTGCAAGGCGTCAGCGATTTCCGAACGCTGGCCGAACGAATTGAATCAAGACTCTAAAACCCCAAGTCAGTACCGCGACCGGTAGGGCGACTAACCGGCGGATGGTGCTCCCTACCGGTCGCGGTACTGACTCAGCCCAATTACTCTGATGGCAAACAATTCGCAGCCCCAAGTCACTATGATTGACCTGAGCAAGCATCAATCGCTTGGCTCCGCTTTGCGCGAAGCTCTGGATAAATTCGCCGACGAAACCTGCCTGATTGAAGCCGACCGCGACCGCGAAAATCATCGGCTGACGTATCGCCAGTTCAAGGAGATGGCTTTGCCGCTGGCGAGTTTTCTGCAATTGCGCGAATTCAAAGCCGATTCGCGCGCGGCAATCATTATGACCAACCAGTCGCGCTGGCTGGTTTCGGCTTACTCGATCTTTCATTCCGGCGGAGTCCTAGTTCCGCTGGATTACAAGCTGAACGCTTACGAACACATCCCGCTGCTGGCGCACAGCAAAGCCGAAGTTCTAATCACCGAATATCATTTCTGGCGAGCCATTGTTCAGTACCGCGACCGTGAGGGAGCGGCGTTGCCTAACTTGCACACCGTCATCGTCACAGACGTTCCGAAGAACGCCGACCTGATGGGAGCAATTCGCTGGGACGACGCCAAAAGCGAAATCGAACCGACCTTCGTTCCCCGTGCTCGGCAGGATTGGGCTTGCATAGTTTATTCATCCGGCACGGGAGGACGCCCGAAAGGCTGCGTGCTGACGCATGAGAACTATCTGGAACAGTGCGTTTCGCTGACTTCGATGTATGCCTTCTGGCCAGGCGTTCGTTACCTGAGCATTCTGCCGACCAATCACGCGATTGATTTTATGGTCGGCTTCATCGGGCCGTTCGTTTGTGGAGCGACGGTCGTCCACCTCAGAACGCTGCGCCCGGAATTCGTCCGCGAAGCCTTCACCCGGTTCAAGATCACTTATGTTGCGCTGGTTCCGCTGATTCTGAAAAACCTGCAAGCCGGGTTGGAACAGCGATTTGCAGACTTGCCGCCACTCAAACGCTTCGTCTTCAATCGGCTGGTGGACATCAACAAGGCCCTGACTAAGCGAGAGCCAAACTTGAATCTGAGCCGCAAACTGCTGAAACAAGTCCATGAAGCTTTTGGCGGTGAATTGCTGGCGATCTTCACGGGCGGGACTTTTTGCGCGCCTCAGATTATTCAGTTTTTCTACGACCTGGGGATTCAGGTTTCCATCGGCTACGGTTTAACCGAAGCCGGAACGACGATCACACTCAACGACCTCAAACCGTTTCGCGCCGACACCGTAGGCAAACCACTTCCCGGCTTGGAAGTTAAGATCATCAATGCTGGCGAAGATGGCATTGGGCAGGTCGCTGTCCGCAGCAAAACCGTCATGTCGCATTACCTGGACGACCCGGAATTGACTGGTGAAACGATTGTGGATGGCTGGCTGATGACTGGCGATCTTGGCCGCTTTGACGCCACCGGCCACTTGCAACTTTTCGGTCGCGCCAAAAACATGATCGTCACCGAAGAAGGCAAAAACGTTTATCCCGAAGACATCGAAGCCGCCTTTGAAGGC
>JAGNMH010000728.1 GCA_017991275.1 Acidobacteriota bacterium | reverse complement strand
CCTCTTGTGCCGTTGTTGACCGTCGAATCGCCGATGCTGAACAGCGTAGTTTGACGGCGGGCAGGTTGTTTAGTCTGAGCTGCGACAGGCGACCAAAGTCCGGCCAAAGTCAAAACTGTAAATCCGATCAAACCAAATACTGTGCGTCTTAATCTCATTTTGAGTCCCTATTTTGAGTTGGTTTTCTGCCCCAGCCATTCGGCGGATGAGCTTTACAGGATGGCGCGAAACTTCGCCGTCGCATCGCCTTATTTGGTTTTTGGCGGAGTCCCGCCTTGCGGCACGACCTTTGGAGCGTTCGGCGGAATCGGAGTTTGTTCCGGCTTAATCAGTTTCGCGCCGGGCAAGGTTTTGATGCGCCAGTTTTTGAACTGCACCTTCATCGGCGGGCCGACGTGAACCTGCACGCCAACCAAGCCTTCCAACCTGCGCCCTTTTTCGTCGTGATCAACGACATCGGCTGTCATGACTCCGTCAATCCAATGCTGGTGATGATTGCCGCTGACAACGACTCTGTAATCGTGCCATTCGTCTGCGGTGAAATCCTTGATTGCTCCGACTGAACCGACAACCCAGGGCTGTCCGGCTGTGTCCACCACAACCTTTTCGCCTGTGTGAGCCAGAATGCGGCGACCGCGCTCTTCGTAAAGCATGCCGTTGTAATCGTTGCGGTTTTGCACAACATCGCATTGATAGCCGGTCAACACATAAGGCCCGACTTCCGGCAGCGGAGCACTGCGATATTGCAAGCCGGAGTTTCCGCCTTTGGTAATTTTGACCTGCACGCGCATTTCAAAGTTTTTGACCTTGCCGCCGCGCCAGATGATGAAGCTGTTCATCTTCAAGGTTCCATCCGCCACGCCGGTCAATGCGCCGTCTTCGACCGACCAGTGTTTCGGGTCGCCTTCCCAGCCGGTCAGGTCTTTGCCGTTGAAGATGTGTTTGAATCCGCGCTCCGATTTTGGATTGGCAGTTTGCGCCGCCGCCGACACAGCCAGAATCATCAAACAAGCCAGGACTCTCATTCCATACTTTTCCATGCGCATAAAATCCCCCATCACAAGCCGTTGAGCTTGTTGAAATCAGGCCTATAACGGACGCAGTGTTTACGAAGCTTTGGTTTCAACCACTTCATCCCAGATGCGATGGTGATGAGTTTCTTTCAGGAAGATCGAACCGACCACAAAAGTAATGCTCGCCACAATCATCGGGTAATAAAGCCCGGCGTAAATGTTCCCAGTCCAGGCGCAGGAAATCAGCCCAATCGTCGGCAGCAATCCGCCGAAGATTCCATTGCCGATGTGATAAGGCAGCGACAGCGAGGTGTAACGAACTTTGGCTGGAAACGCTTCGACCAGATAAGCAGCAATCGGCCCGTAAACCATGCAGACAAAAATCAGTTGCAGGAAAACCAGAAAGATCAGCAACGGCACGTTCGGGTTCGTGGATTCTTTGGCAGGTTCCAGCTTCGGTTTGCCTGTTGTCGCATCAATCACCGATTGGCCTGCAGCGTCTTTGACCGGAGTCATGGCAGTCAGTTTGTATTCGCCCGTTGTTGGATTTTTCGTCGAAGTTAAAGCGCTAATGTCGTTCCCCGCCGCCCCGACCATCGCTTTGTAAATGGGGAAGTAACCAATTACGGCAAGCAAACATCCAGCCATCATCAATCGTTTGCGACCAATTTTGTCCGACAACGCGCCGAAAACAGTGAACAGCGGCAAACCAAAAAGCAAAGCCACGGCCACGATGATGTTCGCCGTGCGCGGAGCCACCTTCAGGATTGTTTGCAGATAAAACAGCGCGTAAAACTGCCCGGTGTACCAGACGACGCCTTGCCCGGCGGTTGCACCGAACAAAGAAATCGCCACGCGCTTCAGGTTTTCGCGATTGGTGAAGGCTTCTTTCAGCGGCTGAGCCGAAGTCATGCCCGTAGATTTAATGTGTTGGAAGATCGGCGATTCTTTCATCTTCAGCCGGATGTAAAGCGACATGCCGACCAGCAGAATCGAAAGCAGAAACGGGATGCGCCAGCCATAAGCGGAAAACGCTTCTTTGGACATCAGCGATTGAATCGTCAGAATCACCGCCAGCGAAACGAACAAACCCAACGTCGCCGTAATCTGAATGAAGCTGGTGTAAAAGCCTCGGCGGTGATCGGGGACATGTTCGGCAACATACACTGCCGCCCCGCCGTATTCACCGCCCAGAGCCAAACCCTGCAACACTCGAATCAAAATCAAAATGATTGGCGCGGCTATGCCAATGGTTTGGTAAGTCGGCAGAAAACCCAGTGACGCGGTGGCTCCGCCCATAATCAGCAGCGTCACCAGAAAGGCGTACTTGCGGCCAACCAGGTCGCCGATGCGCCCAAAGAACAAAGCTCCGAAAGGCCGCACAAGGAATCCGACTGCAAAGGTCATCAAGTAAGCGACCATTGCCAAAGTGTCGTTGCCCGGCGGGTAAAACAGCGGCGAAATGATCGCGGCCAGGCTGCCAAAAATATAAAAGTCGTACCATTCAATCATCGTTCCGACGGCGGAAGCGATGATGACGCTCCAGATGTTGTAATCCTTAGAGGCGTTTTCAAACGAAGGCATAGAGGCGGATTCAGCCATTGTTGGTTGGTGCTCCTGTTCAAATTGTTGTGTTGAGTTGTTTCGGAAACGGATGAAACTTCTGCCAAAACTGCGGCAAAGGGTACAACACAACAGCCGTCATCAAAAGCCGATCCAGCAATGACAACAGGATTTCTTGGCTTTTAGCCAACCATGCTTTCCGTGTCTGGCGTTTTGTGCTTGGGCAATAACAACGACAGCGCAATCGAAGCCGCCAACACTGCCGCAATAATTCCCAGCGAATAACTGACCGGGAACTTGTCGCCGTACCAACTGTTCAACCAGGTCATCTTCGATCCGACAAAAATCAGCACGACAGCCAAGCCGTATTTCAGCATGTAAAACTTGTCCACGGCTCCGGCCAGCAGAAAGTACATTGAGCGCAGACCCAGAATGGCAAAGATGTTCGACGTAAAAACGATCAGCGGTTCTTTGGTCAACGCAAAGATTGCCGGAACCGAATCCACGGCAAAGATCACATCGGTCGCTTCCAGAAACAGCAGCGCGACAAACAACGGCGTTGCGTGCCAAACGTTGTTTAATCGCACGAAAAACTTTTCGTCGTGCATCTGCGGCGTCAGCGGAACGAAGCGGCGAAACAATCGAATCAACGGATTCTTGTCCGGCTCCAACCCCTTTTCCGGCGCAAACATCATCTTCAAACCGGTCAGAATCGGGAAAACTCCGAACACTACAATCACCCAGTGGTACTGCATCAACGCAGAACCAATGGCGATGAAAATCGCTCGGAACAACAGCGCGCCCAGAATGCCGTAAAACAAAAA
>JAGNMH010000727.1 GCA_017991275.1 Acidobacteriota bacterium | reverse complement strand
TGATCGGCAAGAAAAGTTTGCCAACCACCAGTTACCAGCCACCAGAATTTATTTTGCCTGGACGGTCATGTTGGTCTGCCCCGAACCGTGCGAGCCTTGATATTTAACCTGCGCTTCCCAGGTTCCGCCCATCTCAATGTTGACCTGAGCGCGGTACTTGCCGGGTGTTTCGGTCGTGGTTAGCAAGGCCTTGTTGTTCATTTCAGCCATCGTGCCCATCGAAGCCATGTGAATGTTGAGCGATGCCGCACCAACATCCACCGGCTGCCCTGTCGCATCCGTGAAGGCGACCATCAGGTCGTTGTCGCCTTTTTTAAGCTCGCCTGTGGCGCTGAAAATGGTGACGTTCAAATCACCGGCTTTGGCGGATTTGACGGCTTTGTCTGCAACTGATGAACTTGATTTGCCGCAAGCGGCGGCAATAAAAGTCAGAGTGAATATCAGAATTGATACGACAATAGATTTTGGCTTCATAGTGGACTTCTCACAAAAGATATGGATTTTGGTTTCAGTATGACGAGTACCTGGAAAGTCGTAGCTTGCCTTCCAAGCCTGCAAAAGTTTGTATTTCGACCTTGTTGATGACTCGCCGAATCAGCGAGCAGACACACTACGGCCTTAGATTAGGAGGGTGTTGTTTTCCAGATAACGAGAAGTGGAGCCTGCGAAATGGCGTGTAGGCGAAGAAGGGAATCTTATCTGCTTCAGACAAGATGAATTGATTTGTGATGGCCAAATTACCGAAGAAGCTTTTAGCTCTTGTTTCTGAATCGCAATCGGCAGACTTTGCGGCAGATTGGGTTCGGCATCCTGCTGAGAATTGATCGTGCAACACTGTGCGGTCATGAGCAGTGGAACTGTCGCGTCACAGTGAGCGACGGCACAACAGGCATCCATGCACTGCTCACCGTCACCAGCGCCAGGCGTAAAAGCCGCCACGGCATTCGCCATCAGCACCAGCACAACCAACATTGTCAGCATTCGTTTGATCATGAGCGAGTCAACAAATAGCAGCGAGGTTTAGGTTCTGTCAACGATTCACAGGTTTTCTTCGCGCCAGGAATCCATTATCTTCCCCCGTCTTTGTAACTTCCCTGATTCAGACAACAAACTTGTAACTTATGCCAACCGATCCTGCTGTCAGCATCATCATTCCGGCCTATAACTCTGCGCCTTTCCTGGCGGAAACACTTGGTTCGGCGTTTGCTCAAACTTACCGGGATTTTGAAATCATCGTCATTAATGATGGTTCGACGGACAATACGGATGAAGTGCTGGCTGAATTTCTGGGCCGAATCATTTACATCAAACAACCGAATCGCGGAGTGATGGCTGCGCGCAACGCCGGGTTGAAAGCTGCGCGCGGGCGGTACATCGCCTTGCTGGACAGTGACGATTTGCTGATGCCGCGATTTTTGGAAGCGTTGATCGGAATGCTGGAAGCCGATCCGGCCTTGAGCGTCGCCTATCCAAACGCCCGTTATTTCGGCTGGCCAAAACACGATGGCAAATTACATCAGGATGTTTTCCCGGTTTCTGAACCCGTCACTTTTGATCGAGCGCTTAAGCGCGAATGTTACATTTTCGGGTTGTTGGTCTTTCGCCGCGAAGTGATCGAAGCGCTCGGCGGTTACGATGAAAGTCTGGCTGGACAAGGCGCGGAAGATTTCGAATTGTGGTTGCGAATGTTGCAGCACGGGTATCGGTTCAAATTTACGCGCGAAGTTCTGGCGCTTTATCGCTGGCGACAGGATTCGTTATCGAACACGAGCGTCAAAATTCTTAGTTGCGTAGTTTCAGTTTACGAAAAACTGTTGCGCGGCGAATTAACCGACGATCAGCGGCAGTGGATTGAAACCCAAATGCCTGAATGGCGAGCGCAGTTGAGTTACGCCCAATTCAAAGACGCGCTGGCGAAACGCAGCTATGCCGAAGCCCGGAAGCATCTGGCCGAAGCTCGGCGGTTTTATCGCCAACCCAAACTGGCTGTGTTGCAAGCGGCAATGAAGCTTGCGCCGCAATTGCTCTCGCTTTGGAGTGCGGCGGCTCGACGCCGCTTTTGATTCATTGGCCGGCGTTTCCTTTTCCAGCAGACGCCTGATTGCGAACGCAAAGCTGCGCCGAGTCGCAGCACTCCAAATTTATGGCTGAACGCAAAATCAAAATCCTGCACGTGATTGACTCGCTGGGCATAGGCGGGATGGAGCGCGTCGTGATTGACGTTGCCAATGGTTTGGATTCGGCGAAGTTTGAACAGGTCGCCTGTTGCATTTCACGACGTGGCGAAGCGGTTGATGAGTTGCGTGACGGCGTGCGCTCGATTGACCTCGGCAAAGGAGACGAAGCTGATCGTTTGATGCCGCTTAAACTTGCTCGCCTCATTCGCCGCGAACGCCCGGACATCGTCCATTCGCAAAGCTGGTCAGGCGTGGACACTGCGTTGGCCAGGTTGCTGACTCCCGGCGTCAAATTGGTTCACAGCGAACACGGGCGCAGTTATTCCGATTTACGACGGCGACCGCTGATGCGGCGAATGGCTCGGCGTGGCTTGTATCATCTGGCTGATTCGGTCTTTGCCATTTCCAGCGAAGTGCGCGAGTTTTACTGTGCTCAGACCGGCTTTCCCGCCGAACACATGCAGGTCATCCCAAACGGAATTGATGTCAGGCGGATTGACGGAGCTGAAGCCGGGGGTGTTCGCTCAGAGTTGGGAATCGCGGCGGATGATTTTGTCTTCGGCACAGTCGCCCGGCTGGATTTAACGAAAGACACGATGACGCTGGCACGAGCCTTTGCGGCAATCGCGTTGCCTCGACGCAATCCGAAGATCAAACTTTTGATCGTAGGTGATGGCGAACAGCGATCAAGATTGGAAGAATTCGTTGGCATGCTGGGTTTGAATCGAGTCGTGATTTTCACCGGGCGACGCCGTGACGTTCCACGATTGCTTCGCGCAATGGACGTGTTCGCGCTGTCTTCAGTTTCAGAAGGCATGCCGCTGACCGTGCTGGAAGCGATGGCTGCGCGGTTGCCCGTCGTGGCCACGGAGGTCGGCGCGTTGCCAGAATTGGTTGAAGAAGCCAAAACAGGTTTTCTGATTCCGGTACGACACGCCGTGGCAATGGCCGACAAACTGGAAAAGTTCATCGCCAATCCGCAGTTGGCGAAAACCTTTGGCAAAGAAGCTCGGCGCAAAGTCGAGCGCGAATTCACTCTTGAGCAAATGCTGCGAAGTTACGCCGAGCTTTACGAATCCGTTTTGGAGAGGCGTTGATGAATATGATTACAATTGACGGTTCAATTGGAGAAGGTGGCGGCCAGATACTTCGCACTTCGTTGGCGCTGTCGCTGATTACCGGAAAATCTTTTCGGATAGAAAAGATTCGTGCCGGAAGGCGAA
>JAGNMH010000071.1 GCA_017991275.1 Acidobacteriota bacterium | reverse complement strand
GTCTATGTGAATGTCTTCTTTGAATAGGTATTCCGAAGTGACTTCGTGATTTGCAGCGCCCGCCGGAATGACAAAACCGGCCTGAGTCGCTGCGGCGGTGATGACTCGTTTTTCGACTGGAGCTTTCGAGAAGATCAAACCAACGCTTGAGCGATCTTTGCCAGCTTCGCCGTTGGTTGTGTAATGCACCTGGAAAACCAGCACAGAGCCTTTTTTGACCAGCTTCGCCTGACCTTCGCGCAATTCCAGCGGAGCTTCGCCGGGTGCCCAGCCGACCAGACGACCATCGGAATCAGCCGGGCGGTCACCCGAATTGCGTCGAATGGAACCAAGCATCGCGGGATTGATTTCCCCAGCCGGAGGCAATTCGCCATTATCCGGATAACGCACGCTGACAATGACATGGTGTACGTGCGAGCGGTCGCCCTGACGGATTTCGGCGAACTGAACGTATTTGTCTTCGGTGAAATTGGTCGGCACCGCGAAGTATTTGTAAGGGATCGTGCCTTGAGCCGGGATGTTGAAATCAACCGTCATCGGCAACACGACATCGGGTTTGCCAATTTGCCAGCCTTCGTGGAATTTTGGATTCGGAGGCAGGTCTTTCGCGTCGCCTTCCACAGAGCCGCCCGCGACCCAGGCAGTGATGGTTTCAATTTCTTTTTGCGACAAACGGCAGTCGTTTGAAAACTCGCCATGTTTGGGATCGGCAAACCACGGAGGCATCACTCGCGTGGTGACGGCTTCGCGTATGGATTTGGCCCACGGGCGAACCTCCTTGTAAGTCAGAAACGACATCGGAGCGACTTCGCCTGGGCGATGACAGGTCTGACAGCTTTTCTGGATAATCGGCGCGACATCTTTGTTGAATGTCACGACCGCCGCCGTGGTAGCCTTGCCCTGCCACATAAAAATGCCAAGCGCCGCAAACGCGCCAAGTAAACTAAAACCGAGTGTTCGTTTCATCATTGCCTCCTGGTGCAGAGTTGAAAATTTTGCCGCCGTGATGACTGACGCGGCATTACTTCACGTCTTTTGGTGTTGGTGGTTTTGGCCCAATGCTTCGCAGGAAATTGACCAATTGCCAGGTCTGCTTTTCATTGAGCTTGTCTTTGTAAGCCAGCATGTCGGCTGAGACTCCGTCACGAATGGCGACGAAAATTTCTCCATCCGTCGAACCGTAATCCCATTGATCGTCCGTCAAGTCGGAAGGCGTTCCGCCCGAAAGCGCCATTCCACCATCGCCTTTGCCTTGTGGGCCGTGGCAAGAAGCGCAGTAACGAGCATAAAGCTTCTTTCCGGCTTCGATGGATTCGGCGTTGACGGCTTCAGGATTTTTCAGCTTTTGCGCTTCGGCATTGCGTTTGGGCGATTGCGCTGCAATCCACAACGTTGCAGCGAGAATGAGCAAAGTGACTGGTATAAAACGTCGCATAAATTATTCTTGTCTTGTTGATCGGGGTTCTATCGAAAAGAAATACCAAAGCTACGCCAAAGGCTTAGCACTCCAAATTTATTCTTGCGGCGCATCGAAATTCTCAACCAGATAATCCGGGTGCGAGCTTCGCAGAAACACGAACAGTTCGTGAATCAAATTGACGATGCGGTTCGCGCCGTAAGCGTATTGATTCTTTTTGACCGTCAAAGAAAGCGAAATGGTTCCTGCGCGATTGGCGCAACTGACTTCGGCTCGACAACGATCAACTCGACGATGCTCAGGCAGTTCGCGGTTGTGGCGTTCACTGATGAAGCTTTTCAATTCGGCGTACAAAGCGGATTTCGCCGGAACGCCAGGCAAAAGTTGTTTGAATCGCAGCTCGTGTTTTGCCGTGTCCACGATCAATTGCATCGGACGATGAAAGAACCAGACGAACGTGAAATTACCGGGTTTGGATTCGCTGAAGCCGCGAAAAATGCCCCGGTCAGCGTAAGCCTGCAAAGCCTCCCGAACAATTATTAAATGCTTGCCACTCATTTCATCAACTCGGAGTAACGATCCAGCAGCGGCAACACGACTTCGCGGCCAGCGGGCGGCAATAAGAAGACCGAACGCTCTACGCCCTGGTTTTCCAGATTTTCGATGAATGCGCGATCCGGTTTCACTGCAAAGACCGAAATCGAAATTGATTCGGGGTCGCGCCCGGCGGCTTCGACCTGATGTTTCAAGGCCGGAATGCGTTCGGCCAAATCGCCGGTTCGCATCGAAATCGGCATCCAGCCGTCGCAGTATTCGGTCACACGATCAAAGGTCGTGGCTCCGTTGCCGCCCATAATGATTGGCGGATGCGGTTTCTGCACCGGTTTTGGGAAAGCAAGAATCGGATCGAAGTTGACGAATTCGCCGTGGTATTCGGCTTCGTCTTTCGTCCAGATTTCCTTCATCGCCAGAATGCGCTCGCGCAACAACCGCCAGCGAGTCTTGTACGCTGTGCCGTGGTTTTCCATCTCTTCGGCATTCCAGCCGCCGCCGATTCCAAAAATCGCTCTGCCGTTCGACAGTCTATCGAGTGTCGCAACTTCCTTGGCGGTAACAATAGGATCGCGTTCGATAACCAAACAAATCCCCGTTGCCAGTTTCAATTTAGTCGTGACCATCGCCGCAGCCGTCAACGACAAAAACGGATCGTAGGTTTGCCAATACTCCGGCGGCAGGTCGCCGCCTGCCGGATACGGCGTTCGACGGCTGACAGGAATGTGCGTGTGTTCGGGAATCCATAGCGAGTCAAAACCGCGCGCTTCCAATTCGCGCGCCAGTTCGTCCGGCCTGATCGAATTGTCTGTGATGAAAATGGAAGCTCCAAAGAGCATGAAGTTCTCCTTCGATAATTGCTTTAGTGGTTATACGACATGCAGCCCGGCTCAACCGTTCCCAAAAAACCCGGCTCGTATTGCTGCTTGACCCAGAATTCTTTTTTCGCCTGACAGTTAATCAGCGAAGGTCGGCTTTCTTTGACAGCAATTTGGTAACAGCGTTCCAGCGCGCCGCGGAAATCTCCGGGCGCGGTGACGTATTCGCCGTGAGCGCCCAAGCCTTCGGCGACTTTGTCGTAACGGACGTTTTCCTGGAAAAGATGCATACTCAAAGTCACTGGGCTGCGGCTGTTGCCTGTCCAGGTTCCCCAGGCGTTGTTGTTGTAGACGATGACAATGATCGGCATTCGATACTTTGAAGCCGTTTCCAGTTCCATGATCGTGTAACCGATGCCCGCGTCTCCCGTCACGCAAATCACTGGTGAGCCTTTGTAAGCAGCTTGTGGGCCGATTCCGTGTTGCACAGCGACTGCCGCTCCAAAGGCGTAACCGACATCCGGCCCGATGGCTCCGTATTGATAAGCTCCGTTCAAAATCTGTCCGGGGCGATACCCGCGCAACCGGCGGCGGACATATCGGGCAATGCCATAACCGCCAGCGACAAAAGTCGTCTGCTCTTTGGGCAGCTTGCCGTTGTACATAAAGTCCGTCAGTTCTTTGGCGATAACTGCCGGATGGACGGCGTCGGTGTAACTCAGGCCCTTTGCGTAATGGGCGTCGTTCTCTTCTTCAAACTTTTTCCTTGCATCAGCGATTTCGGCAACCCAACTGTCGTGCTTCATCGCGGGCATGGCGTCGGCCAGAGCTTCGAGCGCGGCCTTTTCGCAACTGACCATTCCCAGGTCAATCGGCAGATTTCGGCCAATGTCTTCAACGCACGGATCAATACGAATGTATTTGGCGTCGGGACCGAACGCAAATTCCCCCACGGTGGGCATGCAATACTGGCCAACCAGCACAACCAGATCGGCGCTGGCCAATGCTCCCGGAGCGGCGTTGGCCGAAAGCGGGCTGGCGTCGGAAAACTGTCCTTTCATCGCACCGGATTCGACCACCGGAATCTGAGCTTTTTCAGCCAGCTTTTTCAGCGCGTCCCAGGCTCGGCTGTAAAAGACTCCGTTGCTGGAAACGATGATCGGGCGTTGGGCCTGTTTGAGCATCTCCACAGCCGAAGCAATTTCTTTCGGGCCGGGATGCGGTTTTGAAGTCGTGCGGTATCTGGCTTTGTCGTAAAAGAAATCCAGTTCGCTACCTGAGTTGAATCGAGATCGCGTGACTTCAGCCGGGAAATCCAAATGCACTGGGCGAGGCACTCCTGAACGCAATTGTCGAAATGCATAACCGCCATATTCGTGAACTCGTTTCGGCGTGATAAGTCGTTTGCCGTACTTCTTTAGTCCTTCGGTCGTCGGCTGTTGATAACCAAGCTGAATCCCAGCTTCGGTGTCTTCGTTCGCGATTGTCATATTGCTGGCCAAAACCAACACCGGAGAGCGCGCGGCGTTGGCGGCTGCGATGGCGTTAATCATATCGGTGAAGCCTGGCCCTTCAGTGCCAGAGGCAGCGGCGACTTCGCCGGTCACACGACAAAACCCATCGGCGGCATGACACATCGCGCCTTCGTGGCGGCCTGAGTATGTCGGAATTCCTTCCTGAGCAATGGCATTGATGACTGGATAATTACCCGGACAACAAAACAGTGCAGCCAAACCTTCTTCTTTACAAACGCGGGCGAAGACTTGAGCGCCGGTCATCGGAAAAACAGCCTTGACTGCTGTAACTTTGGCGGCCTGTGCAAGTTCTTCTGGCACGCGAATAGGTTTTGCTTCAGCCATCCTCGTGGACGAATCAGCAGACGCTTCTTTAGCTCCCAAAGCGGCGACTGCGCCTGCGCCGGTCATTGCTTTGGCAATAAACCTTCTTCTTGAAGCATCGGGTTTGTTCGCGACGGATTTTTGTTTGGTCTGACGATTATCGCTCATGACTCTCCTGGCAAATTGCGTGTGAATTGTTTGAAGATGAAAATGGCGCCGGGTGCGCGTCGAGTCTTTTGCTTACCGCTCGGTAAGCATAGTTGCATCCGCCAAAGATGGCAATTTTATTGAAGATTCCCTGCATTTTTTCCGCTAAAAATTTGGTCAGGCTGATTTTAGGCTGATTCTCGACGGCACATTGGCAAAAGGCAAAAAAGCCATTATGGAATGCCATTCTGCCGCCTTGATAATTGATGCCGGTTCTATAAAGACTTAAGTCGCCGTGGCAACCTGACCGTTGCTTGACCGCATCAGGGAGGCTCACTATACTCCGACGCGAGTGATTGAGAGATTCCCCCAGTGAACAACACAATGTCAAAGCGATAGAAATTCAGGGATTAAACACAATGATTGTTGCCAACCAGTGGGAAGATTTGCTTGTCTGTTATTTGGGAGGCACGTGTTTGATTCTTAACGGTAATCGGTCGCACGCAAAAACGATCTCACCTGAAGTTCGCGTGTTTGGCTCATTTGAAATTCTCTCTTGGCAGCCCTGAAGATGACGAACTATAGACAATTCATCTTCAACAATAACGTCAAAGCGGCAACTCGCGGCACCCCCATTTTCGACACAAAATGTCGCGGCGCAAATAACCAATGAAAGCTTGGCCCATGGCCTCGCCAGTTCATAAACAAGCATATTTCTTTTTTTTCTTGTACTAAACCCAGTGGCTCTATTAAGCAAAAAGGAAATTCGTGAAGTTGTGAAGGCAGTATGCGATTGCGTTGGAGCGTCTTTGGTTATCAGCACAGCTAATCTAAGCGAGTTGTGAAGCAAAGTTAGTTACTTGATCCGATCTAGCGTGATGTTCAGGCATCAAGTACTTCTCCCGGACTTAACTTCATTGGACTCAGAAATTCACACGGAACCACATCACAAAATTATGGGTGCTCGGCGTAGAGCGCGCGAATGCGCGCTACAAATGCTTTTCTCGTTCGACGTGACCCGCCCGTCACTCGAAGAACTCTTGGAAACATTTTGGGGAGAGTTGGCGGAGGCTTCGGAAGAAGTGCGCGATTTTGCCAATGAACTTGCAGGCGGAACAATCATCCATCTGGAAGAAATTGATGATCGGATAAAACTTCGGACGGAACACTGGCGAATTCCTCGCATGGCCGTTGTTGACAGAAACTTGCTCCGAATGGCTGTGTTCGAGTTTTTGTATCAACCAACGACACCAAGAACCGTCGCTATTAATGAGGCTCTGGAAATTGCCAGAAGATTTTCGACCAGTGAATCAACTCAATTCATCAACGGAATTCTTGATGCCATAAAACGTGATCTGGAAACTCATCCGGCTCAGGACTTGGCCGCTATCAGTTTGGCACAGCATATTGGTTGAAAAATCACGAACTCCCTGGATTTGGCAGGATTTTCGCCTTTACGGTGATCCACGTCTTGCTTTCCGATAAGAAAATTTGCCAACCGGCTATAAAATTCACGCCTGCCTCCCTGCCAAACGGCTTTACGTTTTGATTACCGGCAAATGCTTGAGTAAAATCCGTTCAAACTTCAAGGAAACGGTTTTATGAAACATTACCTAAAACGTCGGCAATTTGTATTGGCGATCTTCGTGATCGTGGTTTCTTCAATGACCGGACTTGGGTCACAAGTTTTTGCTCAAAGCGCCAACCAGCAACCGCAAGACCCGCAGCAAACGGTACTCAAAATTCCCACAGCTCTGGTAACTGTTCCAATCATCGTAACAGACCGTTTCGGACGATTTATCACCGGGCTTAACCGCAACGATTTCAACGTACGCGAAGATGGCGTGTTGCAGAAACTGGAAGATTTTTCTTCGACCGAAGAACCTTTCAACGTCGCGCTCCTGATTGACACCAGCCGTAGCACACAAAATAAACTGGGTCATATTCGTAAAGCCGCTCTCGCTTTCATCAAACAACTTCAGCCGAACGACCGTGTAATGATTGTGACTTTTGATGAACAAGTGCGATTCGTCAGCGAATTCACTAACAACCGGGCTGATTTGGAACGCGCTGTTAATAAGCTTAAAAGCAGCTACCTGACCAGCCTTTACGACGCAATCCATCGGACAATCACGGAAAAGATGATTCCGATTCAAGGGCGCAAGGCTATAGTTGTTTTGACTGATGGCGTAGACACGGCCAGCAAAAAAGCCACATTTTCCAGTTCTCTTGATTTGGTTGCGGCCACAGGAATAATCAGTTACACAATTCAATATGAAACGCGTAATGATGGCGGCCCGATTATGAAACCGCTCTATCTTCCTGGCAGAGCGCCTTCAAGTTCATTCGTCTCAAAATTGGTCGGGACAACGACAACCAGACAAGAACAAAAGCCACAACAACAGACTAAGCCTGAATCGCCAAACAAGGAGCCAAACCAGCCATTTATATTTATACCGCGCCCAACAGGTTCTATTTTTGGCGATGTTTCGCCTAATGGCACGAGACAACCTCCTACTGGCTCAGAACCTTCGACCAGAGTTAATTCGCAAATTCAACAACCCGTGCGTGACCGTTATCTGGTCGCCGCTGACTTTCTGCGCAGCTTGGCAGCGCAATCCGGGGCACGCTATATACGCGCTGAAAACATTGAAAATACTTCGTTTGCTTTTCAACTAATTGCCGAAGAATTACGACATCAATACACGCTGACATATCTTTCATCGAATGAACAAAAAGACGGTAATTACCGGGCTATCGCTGTCAGAGTGAATAGTCCTGAATTGGTTGTCAGAGCGCGTTTGGGTTACCGCGTCCCGAAAACTGAAGAGTCTGAAGAAGAAGAGAAAAAACCAACCAGCCCATCAAAACCATAGTCTTGAATAAATTCTGTGTTCCAAACACAAAAAATCCCACGATACGAACATTCGCATCGTGGGAATCAAGCAGGAGAAGGAGGGAGGTAAACGTCAAAAACTAAAAGGAGTTAGCAAATAATAAAAGTGCAGTTTGGATATACTGTCGAACGAAAACAGGCTGCCTGATGCAGACAGCTTACTTAACTCTTTTCGGATTTGTTTTTGAAACCAGCGAACGCTGCTCCCGAATTTCAGTTCCAGGAAAGGAACTCTTAAGACGGAATCAGTATATTCAGATACACCTGTTGAGTCAAGAATCCTTTAACTTTGTTTCATAAACTTTTTCGACCTCAGATAATTTCCGATAAAGGTGAGATAAATAATTGAAAAATCGTGATTTCCAACTGATAAAGACTAACGGGATACGGCTACGCACTGTGATCGAAGGCAGTGGCCCATTGGTCATTCTGCTGCACGGCTGGCCCCAATGTTGGTATTTGTGGCGTCATCAGATTGATCCACTGGTCGAAGCTGGATTCACTGTCGCCGTTCCAGACCAAAGAGGTTATGGCGGTAGCGACAAGCCCAAAGAAATTCAAGCTTACAACATTGTTGAGCTGACAAATGACGTTGTCGGGCTGGCTAGCTCGCTTGGACACGAAAAGTTCATTGTGGTTGGTCACGACTGGGGAGCGCCTGTTGCTTGGCATACGGCGCTTTTGCATCCCCAGCGCGTAAAAGCGGTCGCCGGTTTAAGCGTTCCTTACACTCGTTGGAAAGCCAAAACCCTGACCCAGCAAGAATTTTTCGGTGACAATTTCTGGTACATGGTTTACTTCCAGCAGCCCGGCGTAGCCGAAGCTGAATTCGAAGCTGACATCAGAAAATCTCTCCGTATGATTTACTACTCTGGTTCTGGCGATTTTCCATCCGGTTTTCGACTGAGCAAAAAACCTGCTTCTGCTGGTTTTTTGGATGGGCTGCCTGATCCCGAACAATTGCCCAATTGGCTTACCGAAGAAGACATGGATTATTACGTCGAGCAGTATCAGCAAAGTGGTTTTCGTGGGCCGATCAACTGGTATCGTAACATTGACCGCAATGTGGAACTGACGCCTCAGCTTGACTCGCTTGAAACAGGAAAAATCCAACAGCCATCTTTCTTCATCGCCGGGACAAAAGACCCGGTGCTGAAATTCGCTGGCGGCAACACCGTCGAACGCATGGACAAATGGATGGCTGATATGCGCGGCAAAGTGATGATTGAAGGCGCAGGTCATTGGGTGCAGATCGAACGCCCCGCTGAAGTTACAGAAGCGCTGCTCGGTTTTCTAAAAACGGTGGTTTGAAAACCGAGCAGCATTTTTAGTCTCCCCTTAAGGAATTAGCAAAACCTTTCCCGTAGTTTTTCGACCTTCCAACTGGCGATGCGCTTCTGCTGCATCGGCCAATGGAAAGGTCTTTTCAATTCTCAGGTTCAATTTGCCAGCGTTGATCCAGTTAAAAAGATCGCCAGCGCGCCATAGCAATTCTTCGCGCGTCGCGGCATAAGCAGCCAGGCTTGGTCGCGTCAGAAACAACGAGCCTTTTTGCGCCAGCAAGCCTGGATCAAAAGCATCAACTGGCCCGCTGGATTGACCAAACAGCGCCAGCATTCCCCGCGGAGACAAACAGTTCAGGCTTTTCAAAAAAGTGGTCTGGCCGACCGAATCGTAAACAACCTGCACACCTTTGCCGTTGGTCAGGCGACGCGTCTCAGCTTCAAAATCCTGATCGGAATAAAGAATCACATGGGCGGCCCCGGCTTCGCGGGCAAGTGCCGCTTTGGCTTCGGTAGAAACCGTGCCGATAGCGCGGGCACCAATGTTTTTAGCCATTTGAATCAGCAGCAAGCCTACGCCGCCAGCCGCTGCATGAATCAAAGCCGTGTCATCGGCTTTCAGGGCATAAGTCGAAGTCACCAAATAATGAGCCGTCATTCCCTGCAACATAGCGGCGGCGGCTTGTTCAGAGCTTACTCCATCCGGAACTTTGACCAATCGCCACGATTGAACTGCTGCATATTCGGCATAAGCTCCGGGCTGCATCGCATAAGCCACGCGGTCGCCGACTGAAACGTCTGTGACGCCTTCGCCGACTGATTCAACTATTCCTGCAGCTTCCATTCCGGGTATGAAAGGGCGAGGCAGCGGATAAAGTCCGGTACGATGATAAACGTCAATGTAGTTCAGCCCAACGGCTTCCAACTTAACCAAAGCCTCTCCGGCTTTCGGCGAAGGTTTTTCCGCGTCGCGGTAAACCAGTGATTCAGGCCCGCCGCAATTTTCAACAACAATAGCTTTCATAATTCTCCTCTTAAAAGTCATGAACACGTGAGCTAACCGGGCTGCCTGTCAACACGCCGATAGATTGCTCAATTAGCTTTCTGCAAAACCCAGGTTGTCATGCATCTTAAATTTTCGACATTAGTTGTTTTCAGAGCTTCGAGCCTTCTGGCTCTCAACCTGTCAGCAGCGGCAGTCAGCACTTCTTCATTCACCAAAAACCGTTTCGATCCATCCGGTAACAGAAACCAGCCATTTCCAACCGGCTTAACCAGAGCTTCGATTCCGATGGAACTGGCCAATCGTGCGAACAAAATCCCCCCGGGTTTCAGCACCCTCCACATCTCGCTCAGCATTCGGTCAAAGTGCTGTTTATCGCCTGCAAAATGTAACACGGCACTGCTGATGACCAGATCGAACTTGTGATCAGGAAAAGGCATTTCGGCCACATCCGCCGTATGAAAGTTATTCGGTGGAAGACCGGGCGATAAGCTGCTGGCAAGCTGAACGATCTGCTGAATCGCTTGAGGGTTTGAATCAACCGCAGAGACTTGAAAGTTCTGACGCAGGAAATAGATAAGATTTCGGCCGCCTCCACACCCGGCATCAAGCACCGACATTGCAGTAGTGATTCTGCCTTTCAGCAATTGGTCAAAAAGATAAATATCAATGTCGCCAAACTGTTCACGAAGATTCATGACTTTACCCAAATATAGAATTGCAAAAATTTCCGAACACGCCGAATTGTATCCTATGCTGGTAAAACTGTATGACTCCATACTTGATCCGGCTTGGGTAGCCGAGCTTTTCTTTCATGGAATTATTCGCAAAAAAAAGAAAAGGGAGGAGAATCGAGTTCCCCTCCCTCCCTGATGATGCTTGCCAAATGCCGCGAACTAGAACTCCAGTCGCACCCCCAAGCGCATGTTGAACGGCAGGTAATAGCCGCGTGTCAGGTCAGTCGCTGCAATGCCCGGCTTCAGGAAGTCCGGGTTGACCTGGCCAGCAGTGCTCTCGCGGAACATGTCCGGCAATCGCAGTTTCTGGTTGTTGGTGACGTTGAAGAAATCGCCGACCAGCGTCACGCGCCAGCGTTCCGTCAACGCGAACTTGTAATCAGCATGCAGATCAAGCCGCGGGAAGAAGGGCGTGCGCCCCAACTTGCCGCGTCCACCCACTGGAATTTCGCCGGCGCTTGCGTAAACCGGATGGGCCAGGTATTCGCTGATTGGCACTCCGGATTCCATGTGAATGCCAGAGCCAAGATTCAGTCCGTTAAGACGTTTGCCCAGCAACTTTTCTCCAATCGCGTAACTGCCGTAAATGTTGGCGATATGGCGACGATCCGTATTCAATGGGCCGACGGCGAATTGATCGCCCAACAGGTTGAATTCCCCCGCCGTGAAATCAAAGAGCGAGCTGATTGCCGGATCGGTTTGACCGTTGTCGTTGCGAAAATGGCCTTCGTAATTGCCTTCGAGTTTGGCGATGCGCCAGTTAGAGAGCAATTGCCAACCGCCGGAGAAACGCTTGTTCAACTCCAATTCGACTGCGCGGTATTTGCGGATTGCATCCGGGAAGCCGTCCGCCACCCCATCAGAGCCGGCATTGCCCGCAGGCTGGCCGTTTTTGCCATTTGTCGCATAACAAACACCAAGATCGGCGTTGACCAGATTCGGATCGCACCCGGACGGAATGACACCGCCGGGTGTGAATTTGAAGCTGACAGGGTTCACAGCCGCGTCAAGCTTTGAGTTGACGTTGCCGATAAAATAGGTCTGGCCAAAAAAGTCCGCGCTTTCAGGCGCGACCACCGCAGCATCTTCCACTATGCGTTTGACACGACGGTCAAGGTAACGCGCCGACACAGTCCAGTTGCCGGGCAGTTGCTGTTCAAAGCCTATGACGTGTTCGTCCGAATAGCCAAGCTTGGTGCCGGGCAAAATCGGATTGGTCGGATTCGACAGCGAAACTGAAATGGTCGAGCCGGTTCCGCCTGCCGCCCCCGTCAACAAATGTGCAGCGTCGAGTACTGGCGTGACTGTACCGAACGAATTGATTTTCACACGCCGCTGGCCGTTGACGATTTCGTAATCAGGCGCGAAGCGGCCATTGCGAAAATCAGTTTCCGCTGACAGCGAACGCTCGGACAGATCAAGCGGAATGTATTCGTAAAAACGACCGAAGTTGTAATAGAACTTCGTCTTGCCTTTGCCAAACGGATCAACCGTCGCGCCCAGGCGCGGCGCCCACGCTCCCGTGAAGCTATAGCCGATGCGCGAGCCGTCCGCGCCGGGGCTGCCGATCAGACGTTCCTGTTCATGTCGCCATCCCACCAGCCCGGTGACGAAGCGATTGATGCGCCAGGTATCTTGAACGTAGGCAGCGTGATATTTCGATCTGGTGTTGAACGAAGTGTTGCCGTATTCGCCGCGCGTCTGGCGCAAGTAAACCCGAATCGGAGTGGTGCTGCCCGGCACCGTTAGGAATGGACAAAGCGTGCAGCTATCAGCCGCTGTGAACAAGTCCCAACTTGCGTTAACCGTCTGGCCGATCGCCGTCGCCGCCGCGCCCGCCAGTTGCGTCACGGGTACGCCCGTCGCATTGGTTGCGGGCACTGTGTATTTCGGGCCGCTGCGATCTCGCGTGCCTTCATAAAATGCGCGCTGGAATTGATAACCCAATCCGAA
>JAGNMH010000726.1 GCA_017991275.1 Acidobacteriota bacterium | reverse complement strand
CAGTGGTCAATCCTGTTTGAACCGGCCAGCACGGCGGTTGAATTTCAAACCTACCATTGCCTTTACACTCTGGCTCGCGCCGGTTATTCGCCGGAGCATCCGCAAATCGCCAAGTCATTGAAGTTTTTGCTTAGCCGTCAGCAATCGTTTGGTGGCTGGCTAGATCCTCGGCAGACTTACGAAAACTTCCGCACGCCGTTTCGTGAAACTCAGTTCGCAGTGATGGCTTTGAGCGAGTTTTACAAAGCCCATAATGACCACATCAACAAGATCGCAATTTCGCCAGTTCACGGCCTGGCGTTTCTGGAAGAGGTTGACGGCATGTGGCCAATGTCAGGTTATTTGGTGAAAAGTGACTTGGTTTCTTCGTTGGAAAGCTCGGAACCGATGATAAGAGCGGCGGCGGCTGTGGCTTTGGGGCGAGTTGGCGACGAAAGCCATGTTGAGTCGCTTGCCCGATTGTTGGGAGATGAAAGCAAGATGGCGCAGATTGTTTCGGCGCAAGCCATCAGACGAATTGCCAGTCGAGCGCAACCGCCTAAAGGCGGAACTACGAACGCGATTCTTGCCAGCCTTAACAGCAAGAACGAACGCAGACGCTGGGGAGCGACGCGCATTTTCGCGCAGCATTTTTCCTTCCTGGCTGCGCAAACAGAAATTGCCGATAAGCTGATTGCCGCGATGCGCGACGATTTTGTGCAAGTGCGAATGCAGGCCATCAAATCTTTGCAACAATGGTATTGGTGGTCGAAAGACGCCGCTTTGCAGGATCGCATCGCCGACGCTTTCATCGCTCGAATGAGCGAACGCGAACACGAATGGGTGCGGCGCAACTTGCAGGAAAACTTTTACAGCCTGGCGGATGAAAACGTCCGTTACCTTTACAACAACTGGATTGCGTTGCTGGCCACGCCCGAAGATCGCCAGCAAGCCACGCGCGGCCATCACGAAGCAAGTCGCAAAATGGCTGAACGCATTGCCAAAGCCTTGACCAATGGCAGCGATGAACTTCGCCAAAACCTGTTGGTGGCGATGACGGATTTTCATTTGCGCTCTGGCGGGTACGTCAACGCCGGGCGGTACTCGCGCATCGGCAACGACGTTGAAACCGTCAGGTTTTACGAAGAAGGCGCTCCGGCGGTCGAAAAAGCTTTGTTGCCATTGCTGACTTCGGCAAAACCTTTGACGCGCAAGCAGGCCGTGATTGCTGCGTTCACGGTGCGCGACAACAATCTGGAAGAATTGCCTCTGTTGGTGATGCGGCGATTGCTGGATGACGACAAAGACGTTCGCGTCGTCGCCGATGAATTTTATCCTTCGTTGCCGCTTCAAGTTCGAGAACGCAATCGCCAGGAAGCCATCGCCGTCTTGAAAGCCTTGCTGGCCAGCAATTCTGCCGAAGCTCAGGTAGCCGCGATTGATCGAATCAAAGCCGTTGGACTTGAAGCCGCGCGGCAGGAAAAGTTCGATCAGCAGGTCAAACAGTTCGTGCTGACCGCCGACGGCAAAGTCGCTGCGGCGGCGTTTCGCGCGCTGACAGATTTTCCGCATTTGCGAAATGACGTGGCGATTGAAGCTCGATTGGCCGCCGCGCTGCAATCGCCGAATCAGCAACTCGTTCGTTCCGGCCTGCAACTGGTGTTTGCGAAATCCGAATGGCGTGAACCGAGTTCGATAGCTGCTTCCCTTGACTCACTTTTCAACACCGAAGATCCGAACAAGCGGCGCTTGATTTTGGGTTTGATTAACGACACTGCCAAAGCCGACAGCGATCAACGATTGCTGAATCTGGTTACGGCTTCGTTTGCCGACAAAGACGAACAAGTTCGCGCCGCCGCCCTTTCAGCCGCCCGTAAAGTCAAAGCTCTTTCGGCGCATCCAACCATTCGCGCTGCCGTAGCTAAAATCGCCAACGACCCGAATGAACGGTTGCAGGAACAGGCCATAGCTTTATACAGCGACGGCAAACCCGTGACGGTGACAGCGAAGGTTTTGGATTACCAATTCTTTGCCGCGCGAGTCATGCCGCTACTTGCCACCAGAGGCCGTGACGGCAACGCCTGTGTCACCTGCCACGACACACACACGATACTGCGACTTTCGCGTCCTGACGCAGCAAGCAACTACACCGCTTCGCAGTTGCGAGAAAACTACGCTTCGGCGTTGCGCGTGGTAGACACGACCAATCCTGAAAACAGTTTGCTGCTTCGCAAACCGATTTCCGACGCCAGCCAGGAAGGCGTTGTCGGCGCTCGCCGAACCCCGCACGGAGGCGGGCAACGCTGGTCAGGCACGGATGATCCGGCTTACCGAATCGTGCTGGAATGGATCAATGGGGCGAAAGTATCTGGAAATCGAAACTGAGATCACGCGTTCGCCCGACGTCAGGCAAGCTCGGTGGCTTGTTATACTTTTTCAAATGGAGAGAAACTGTTTTGAACACACAATCAGACTGGCACGATTTAGGTGAAGTCGGTTTGTTGCAAGGGCAAGTCTTGCAACAAATTGCAGTAGGCCGCACGAAGCTGGCGTTGAGTTATGTCAACGGCGAGTTCGGCGCAATTTCAGGTGTTTGCAATCACGTCGGCGGGCCGCTGGGCGAAGGGCGACTGGACGGCGATTTTGTGGTTTGCCCCTGGCACAACTGGAAATTTCATCGCGCCTCTGGCATTGGCGAGCCGGGATTTGAGCAAGACACAGTGCCGCGTTACGCATTGAAGCAGGAAAACGGACACTTATTCGTTGATCTGAACTCCGCTACACGACGCAATAAAAAGCCGCACGACGCGCATCCGTTGACTCGCAAACTGGAGCGCGTGCCTGGGCCGGTGCGCTTGCTGGGCATTTCAACGACAGCGATGGATGCCGACAATCCGCGATTTTCGACTTCGGACATGCTTTTGCAAATCTCGCTTGAACACGCCAGCCAGGAACTGAATGCCGAAACACGAATGATCAAGATCAACGATCTGAAGTTTCGCAATTGCGAAGGCTATTATTCAAAAAGCGCCCAAGCCTGCACCTGGCCGTGTTCGATAACTCAGATGGATTCCAGCGACGAAATGGAGCAGGTGTATGAATCGTTGGTTTTCTGGTGCGATGCGGTGATCGTGGCTTCGCCAATTCGCTGGGGTAGCGCCAGTTCCTTGTATTTCAAAATGATTGAGCGGATGAACTGCATTCAGAATCAAGTGACGATCCGTGACAATGTGCTGATCCGCAACAAGGTTGCGTCCTTCATCATTACGGGCGGGCAGGACAACATTCAGGCGGTCGCTGGTCAGATGTTGATGTTTTTTGCTGAGCTTGGTTTTGATTTTCCGCAGTTTCCTTTTATTGCTCACAGTCGCGGCTGGTCATCAGAAGACATGGAGCGCAACGTCGCGCACGTCCGGCGCAGTAAGGAA
>JAGNMH010000725.1 GCA_017991275.1 Acidobacteriota bacterium | reverse complement strand
GGCTAAACGTGTCGGCGTGAAGATCATTATGCTGACCGATCACGTGCGACCTCCTAAGGATTTCATCGCCGACAGTTGGCGCGGTGAGCGCGAAGGCGTGCTGTTTATCCCCGGAGCCGAAAGCGAAGGTTTTCTGGTTTACCCGCAACGCTCGATCATCGCAGCGCACATCAACAAGAGTTTCAAATCGCGCGACGAATACGTCCGGTTGGTCAAAGAACCAGTTGGCCAGACTCGCGGAGACATCTTCCTTTCGCACGTCGAAGAAAAAGGCGATTGGGACACCAGCCAACTCGACGGCCTGGAGATTTACAACATCCATTCCGACTTGCTGGATGAACCTGAATTCGTTCGCTGGCTGCAAGGCGCATTCACCAATCCCGACCGACTGAAGCAGTTTGAAACCGGGTTGGCTGAATTCCCTGCCGAAACTTTCGGCGCATTGCAGGATTATCTTCCAACAGTTATCGCCAAGTGGGATCGTGATTTGCCTTCGCATCACCTGACCGGCGTCGCCGCCAACGACTGCCATCACAATCAAGTTTTCACAGTCAAAGCGGCTTCAGTAAACTCTGGCGACGACGCCATCGAAGTCACGGCCTTCCCTGACCCGCCGCGCAAAATCACAACCAAACAGGCTCCGCGAATTGCCGAAATGTTGAAAGATCGCAAGCCCGGCGATGTGATTTCCAAGCTGGATTTCGACCCTTACGAACGCAGCCTGACTTTTGTGGCGACTCACATTCTGCTGAAAGATTTGAACGAAGCTTCGGTGAGGCAGGCTCTGCGGCAAGGCCATGCCTTTGTTGCGCACGATTGGCTGTGCGATTCAACTGGCTTTGCCTTTATCGCGGAACGCAGCAGCAAACGCATCGGCGTGATGGGCGACGAGGTGAAGCTGGAAAAAGGGTTGAAGTTGCGACTGTCTGCGCCTGCCGCCGGAACGATCAAGCTCTTTCGCAACGGCCAGATCGTTGAGGAAACCAAAGCCGACAAGCTGGATTTTGCCGTGACCGAAGCTGGAATTTATCGAGCTGAAATCTGGCTGACTCTGGATGGCGAACAGCGTCCATGGATTTATTCGAATCCGATTCGAGTTCGTTGATCAACAAGTTCAGCGGTGATTGTTCAAGCGTCACTACGTGACGCGGACATCCTTGCCACATTACCCGGCGTTGAAACGCCGCGCTAAATTCAGCCGTCGCTCCGCGACGAAGAACTGGCAGCGGTTGAAGTAAAAGCCAAGAGCGCGGAAAGGAATCAACCTCGCCGCGCTCTTGGCTTTTTTATATTGAACTGGCGGTTACTTGCTCGCTGGTTGAACCACGGCGGTGTTCGCGCCACCAGGACGACCAATCGCGCTCATCACACGGTTCGGCAGAATGCCAAGATAAAGCGTGCCAACCAGCGTCAGAATCAAAGCCACAGCCGTCATCGCGCTGATTCGCGGTTTGACGAATCCAGGCGCGAGCGGACGGAAGAACATCACGACAATCGGGTACAGATAGTAATAAACCGAGATGATGCTGTTGATGACCGCAACTATAACCAGCCAGTGCAGATTCGGCGCTACATCCCAGGCCGATTTGAAGATAAAAAACTTGCTCATGAAACCGGCGGTCGGCGGAATGCCGGCCAGGCTGAACAGGAAAATTGCCAGCGCAAAGCTCAGCACCGGAGTTTCAAAACCGATGCCTGCGTAATCGGCGGTTTCGGTTTTCTGGTCGCCAGCGCGAGCCAGCAACTGAACGACAGCAAAAGCACCGACGCTCATAATCGAATAAACCAGCATGTAAAACGCCACTGGCGCGGCGTCACTGGTGATGAAACCGACCAGCGCGTAACCGGCGTGAGCGATTGATGAATACGCCAGCATTCGTTTGATGTTTTTCTGCGACAGCGCAACGACGTTGCCAATGGTCATTGTCAGAGCGGCGATGATTGCAACTGCCGTAACCCAAACGCTATGAAGCTGTGAACCAAGTTCGCCACTGGCGTTGAATCCTTCGGCAAAAACGTGCAGGAAAGCGGCGAAAACTGCGGCTTTCGGAGCGGTTCCCATAAAGCCAGTGACAATAGTCGGCGCGCCTTCGTAAACATCAGGCGTCCACAGGTGGAACGGGGCGCTAGCAATCTTGAAGCCGAAACCAATCAGCATCAACGCAGCGCCAATCATCAGCAAAGCTGGAAACTCGACTCCATTCGGCGCAGCAATCGCAGCCTTGATTCCAATAAGGCTGGTGGTTTTGGTCGCGCCGTAAACCAAGGCCATGCCGTAAAGCAAAAACGCTGTGGCAAACGAACCAAGCAGAAAATACTTCAGCGAGGATTCGCTGGAACGGGAATCGTAGCGGCGATAACCGGCCATCACGTAAGTCGTGATCGAAGCGATTTCCAATCCCAAAAAGACCGTCACCAAATCGCCTGCTCCGGCCAGCAACAACATTCCGGCAGTCGCAAACAGAATCAATGAAAAGAATTCGCCGGGCGGCAAGGCTTCGTCGCGCAGAAATTGGCTGGCCAACAGCGTGGATACAATCGAAACGATCAGGATCGTCACTGAAAAGAAAATGCGGATCGAATCAACCACCACCATCCCGGAAAAGTAGCTGCTCTGACCAACCGAACCGAGTCCGGCTACGGCCACTAAAGCCAGCAGCAAACCGGCCAGGGTGATTCCAGCGTTGATCTGGCGAGCGCCTTTCTTGGAAAAAGCATCCACCAACATAATCAGCACCGCTGCGACCGAAACAATGACTTCGGGAGCGATTGCCCAATAATTCAGATTGAGAGAAGTGAGAGAGTTCAATTCCATTGTCTTTCGAGATGTTGGCTTTCAAGAAATTTCTCCACGAAGCCACACGAAGCGTCACGAAGAATCAGAGTCATTTTATTTTCTTCTTCGTGTTTTCTTCGTGTGCCTTCGTGGACGAAAAATTCTTTCCGAAATTTGCGCCTTACCGGTCTTGATGGGTTTCAACGACTTTTACGTCGGCAACTTTTGCCGGTTTGCCCATCACGTATTCTTTCACCAGAGTGACTGTCTTTTCGCCGCCGCGAATGAAGACCATTGGCCTGACGCCCATGACAATCGCCAGCACAACCAGCGGAACCATTGCCAGCACTTCGCGTCCGTCCATGTCTTTCAACTCGGCATTTTCTTTCTTGGTGATTTCGCCGAAGAAAACTCGCTGAATCATCCACAGCAGATACACCGCCGACAGAATCACTCCCAGAGCCGCCAGCACTGCAAACATCTGAGCGTGCGGAACCGGCGAAGCGAACGTGCCCAGCAGGATCAGGAATTCTCCGATGAAACCGTTCAGCAGTGGCAAGCCCAAACTGGCCAGCGAGACGATCATAAACAGCGTCGTGTATTGCGGCATCGGCGTAGCGATTCCGCCAAAATCC
>JAGNMH010000724.1 GCA_017991275.1 Acidobacteriota bacterium | reverse complement strand
TCGTGAGCCTGCCAGTCAATAGCTGCTATCAACCCCAATTCGTCCAAAACTCCCGGTCTTAATTCGGTGGCGATTCGACGGACTGTCTTCATCATTACAGTGACAAGCTCAGCCAGCGCCCCTGCTTTCTTCGCCATATCCGGGTTGTCTTTTCCAATTTCGACAGAACATCGTTTCAGTTCAAATTTGAAACTCGTCAATTGCTGTCCCAACTCGTCGTGAATTTCCAGTGCGATGCGTTTCCGCTCCTGTTCACGAATGTCCTGTAAGTGGGCAGCCAGACGGCGCATTTGCTCACTTGATTCTCTAAGCACTGAATTCAGTTTATGGATTTTTTCTTCAGCTTGTTTACGCTCTGTGATGTCGTCGCAAACAATCAGAACCACGGGCTTGCCATCACTTCCTACTACAACTCTGACATATTCCTTGACCCACATCAGGGAGCCATCCTTCTTATGTTTGCGGTATTCCCATTCTGCGACTTTATTCGGTTCCCGCAAACAGGCCTGCAAACGTTCAGCAACAGCTTCCTTGTCGTCTTCGTGAAAAATCTCAAGCACCGGTTTGCCGACCAACTCTTTCACACTGTAACCCAGTCGCTCCGCTCCATAACCGTTGACAGATAAAACCATCCCCATTGCGTCAACTGTGAAATACATTGAAGGGTTGTCCTCATACAGCGCGCGATACCTTTCTTCGCTTTGGCGCACAGCCTGTTCGGCGCGTTTCTGTTCAGTAATGTCGCGCATGATGGTGGACAGGTATTCAATCTTCCCCCTTCTATTTTTGTGAGCAATCGTCACCTGTGAAACAGTCAATTGGCTGCCATCGCGCCTTTGCAAAGATGTTTCTCCCGCCCAAATCCCATCAATCATCACCAGAGGCAGTATTTCATGCTGATAAAGCTTCCAGGCTTTGTCCGGCAGAAAGTCTTTGAATGGCAATTCTGCGATGTTTTCAGATTCGCCAATGCCCAACATTTTGCGCCCGCCGTTATTCATAAATGGCGAGTCACCGCCCAATTTGGTAATGCCAACAAAATCAGTGGTTAATTGTAAGACTTCAACCAGCCGATCCATTGATTCTCTGACTTTTCGTCGCTCTTCCGCCTCAATTGCCATGGCCACAAAATCAGAGATCGAAGCCACAAAAACTTCCTCCTCCGGTGACCAATGCCTGAGTTTGCCAACTTGTTCATTGCAAATAACGCCGATGTTATTTCCAAGCATTCGTATTGGGGCATCAAGCATTGAGACGATTCCGAGCGGCGTCAAATAACTTTCGGAAAACTCCTTTGTTCGTGGGTCATTATGTGCGTCATGGGCGGCAATGGTTCTGTCGTCACTCAAAGCAGCAAAGTAGACAGGGTAATCAATGGCTGATAACTCCAGGCTGTCGCTGTGTTCATTGATCTGGCGCTCATACAAATCCTGGCAGGTGATCTTTGTCCGGTTCTGGTTATAAAGCCAAATACTGACCCGCTCCAAATCCAATGCGTGGGCTGCAACTTCTGTGATTTGTCGCAACGCAGCTTCCAAACCCAACTGTTCCCAAACCCTGCTTCTTGAAAGCTGGCTCAGCGCTTCGTTATGCCTTTTCAGCTGTGCTTCATGGCTCAACCTTTGCCTGTCCGCTTCAAGGCGGTCGCTTATATCCCGGACAATCGAAACAAAGTAATCACGGTTGTTTTGTGAAAAGGCGCTGGAATTGATTTCGACCGGAAAGACTGTTCCATCTTTTCTGTGGTAATAACGAATAGGGATATTGATGATGCCTTTGGCAAATGTCTCGGCAGTTTTTTCGGGTTCGGTTGAATAATTGGTAACCAGTTTTCCTATTAACTCTTCACGCCTATATCCGTACTTTTCACATCCAGCACGATTGATATCAACAAAAGTCATAGTTTGACGATCAACTATGGTGATGATGTCGTTAGCCGCATTGAAAAGTGTCTTATAAATCAAATCGCCTAAACGTAATTGCTCTTCCCGGCGCGAATGTTCAGTCAGCGAATGATAAAGAAAGTAGGTAGTAAAAAAGGCAAGAAGACCGATCGGAGCGCCTCCCATCCAGACACGGTCGCCAACCGAGATGTTCCAGCCGCTGATTCTCAGCAATTCCAGTGACTCATAGAGCAGGATGAATCCAACTGTGATTGCAATGAAAAGTACCCCCTTGTCTCTCTGTCGGCGCAACAAAACAACTGCCCAGATGAAGGCTATTATCAGAAGGATTACTGACACGACTTGTAATAGGTACATAATCCTTATTTCATCCTCAGAACTGTCAGGTAAAAAGATCAATAATTCAGTACTGTCTGGCTGGCCTGTTGCTACACACCACTAAAAGCTGAAAAGCCGCCATCCACAGGTACAACAATGCCTGTCACAAAAGCTGATGCAGGAGACAACAGCCACATCACAGCGCCAATCAAATCATCTGGGTCGCCAAAACGCCCCATCGGGGTATGAGCGACAATACTTTGACCACGTGCAGTGAGGTCGCCCGTCGTAGTGTCGGTAAGCAACGAGCGATTTTGCTCTGTCAGAAAAAAACCTGGCGCAACTGCATTGACACGGATGCGTGGCGAATACTGTTGAGCCAGATGAACGGCCAACCATTGAGTAAAATTGTTGATGCCAGCTTTTGCCGCCGAATAACCAATCACACGGGTCAGAGGACGCGTGGCGCTCATCGAAGAAACATTTAGAATAACTCCATCTCCCTGCTCGGCCATCTGCCGCCCAAAAACCTGGCAAGGCAGAATCGTCCCTAACATATTCAAATCAAAGACGTAACGGAGCGCCTCTTCCGGCAAATTGAAAAAAGTCAGGTCTGGCCGAGTCGTAGCCTGCGGACTGTTACCGCCAGCGCCATTAATCAAACCGTCAATTCGCCCAAATTCCTCAAGCACAATTCTGACCGCTGATTGCAAAGTCTCAGTTTGAAGCACATCGCCAGGAACGACAATCGCTCGTCCTGGGCCAATTTTGGCAAGCTCAGCTATTAAGGCCTCACCTTTTTCAACGCTTCTGGCCAGCACTACCACATTTGCCCCACAGCCGACCAATGCCTTTGCCATTGCTCCACACAACACCCCAGTCCCGCCGGTTATCACCATTGTCCGGCCAGAGAAATCATACATCTCCATCAAGTTTGTAATCATTGTCCTGTCTTCCCGTTTTTAATTTTCCTGCAAAGCCAGTTTGGTTTGACCAAATACTACACGCAGGCTACTGAAACTGCACGTCCAAACATAACCAAATCAGAGAGTTGGTGGGTTTTAGGGGAATTTCGTCGAGTCGTACTGCCGACCCGGTTTTGGCTGATTCGTAAACCGCCGCAACAATGCGCAAATCGTCAGCTCCAGAGGCTATCGAAACAACCGGCTGATTGCCATCGCGCAATGCTTC
>JAGNMH010000723.1 GCA_017991275.1 Acidobacteriota bacterium | reverse complement strand
GAACTGACAAGCTGGAAAATGGTCACAGAAGGGTTGGGTTAGAGGCCACGCCTTCGCAGCAGGTAAAAGATTACTGGCGTTACCAGCAGTGACAAAACCATCGAAATCGTCACACCGCCAATCACCGCAATCGCCAACGGTTGCAGCAATTGCGAGCCGGAACCTATTCCAACAGCCAGCGGCAGCATGCCGAAGATCGTCGCCAGGGCAGTCATCAGGATTGGGCGTAAACGCCGTCTGGCGGCTTGAAAAATTGCTTCATGCAATTCCAAACCCTGTAACGTGAAATGTTGTTCGGAATCCAGCATCAGGATGCCGTTTTTGTGAACGATACCTACGACCATAATCGCTCCCATAAACGACGAAATGTTAAGCGTTTGTTTGGTCAGCCACAAAGCCAGCAGCGCGCCGGAGCCGCACAAAATCGTGGCGAGCAGAATCGCAATCGGGTGCGAGAATGAACGGAACTCGAAAACCAGAATGATGAAAATCAGCAGGATCGAACCAAGTAACACCATCGTCAGTCCGCGAAACGATTCCTGCTGAATGACGTAAAGCCCGCCGTATTCAATCTGAGTGCCGGTCGGCAGCTTCACTTCTTTGGCCAGTCGTTGTTTGATTTCGTCCATCGCCGAAACCAGGTCGCGGCCTTCAAGTTGTGCCGTAACCGACGAGAAATTCCGCAGATTGTCGCGTCGGATTTCATAACTCGTTTCTTCGGTTTCGACTTCGGCGATGGATGACAGCGGAACGCTGGCACCTGTGGGCGAAGTCAGTAACAGCGTTTTGAGCTTGTCGTTGGTGGAACGATATTCCGCCGGGTAGCGCACGCGAATGGGAATCTGCCGATTGTCGCGGATGACGTTCGAGGCGACTTCGCCGTCCAGAATGCCCGCCTGCAAATCCAACACGTCCTGCGCGCTGAAACCTGCCAGCGCGGCTTTTTCAGGATTTACGCGGAAGTTATGCGCCGGGCCGATCTCAGTAGTTCGGTCTTCCACGTCCACCACGCCTCTGACGCTTTTCTTTTCCAGCCATTCGGCAATCGCGGCGGCGACTTCTTTGTAAACTTTGTCGTCGGGATGAAAGACTTTTATTTCGATGGGCTGCGGCGTTTGCGCCAAATCACCGATCATGTCTTCGATGATGTGAATGAACTCGAATTCGAGTACCGGTTCGCTTTCCTTGATCTTGTCGCGTACCTCTTCAATGACTTCTTCGGACGAACGCTTGCGGTCGCGTTTCAGCCGCACCAGGAAATCGCCTGTATTCGGTTCGGTAATCAACGGGCCGAGTTCAGCGCCCGTGCGCCGCGAATAACCGGCGACTTCAGGCGATTCTTTCAAAAACTCTTCGACGTGGCGCAGTACGCGGTCGGTTTCGGTCAGCGAAGTCCCCGCAGGCATTTTGTAATCCAGCACGAACGCGCCTTCGTCCACTTCCGGCAAAAAGCCGCTGCCCAGTTGGAAATAGAGCAGCACTGAAGCCGCCATTACAGCCAGCGAAGCGAGCGCCATCAGTCGCGCATGAGCCAGCGACCAGTGCAAGGCTTTTTCATAACGCGCAGTCAGCCAGCGCATGATCCTGCCTTCGCCGGCTTGCTCGGCTTCTTCCAGGTTGGCGGCAATCGGTCGTGCTTTGAAAAACATCCTGGCCAGCACAGGCGTCAGGAAGATTGCCAAAAACAAGGAGGCCAGCAACGCAGTCACCAAAGTCAGCGCCAATGCTCGAAAGAAGATCGCTGTGATACCGCCCAAAAAGATCAATGGAACAAACACGACAATGGGAGTCAGAGTTGAACCAATCAACGCCGGAGTTAATTCTTTTATGGCGCTCAATGCTGCTTCACGCGGAGTTTGTCCCAGCGAAAGATGAACGATGATGTTCTCGACCATGACGATGGCGTCGTCAATCACCACGCCAATGCAAGCAGCGATGCCGCCCAAAGTCATGACGTTGAAGCTCATATTGAAGAGCCTCATGAAAACAATTGCGATCAACACCGCAATCGGAATAACCAACGCGGCCACCAAAGTCGTCCGCCAGCTTTTCAAAAAGCCGATCAGCACGGCAATCGCCAGCGCCAGTCCAATCAGAATGCTGTCGGTGACGCTGCTGATCGAATCGCGCACGTTGAACGATTGATCGTAAAAAATGCCAAGCTGAATATCGGGAGGCAGGGTTTTGCGAATCTCGTCCAGATCGCGGTTGACGGCGGCGGCGGTTTCAACCACGTTGCCATCGGGTTGAGAATGCACGTTGATCAGAGTCGCCGGATGGCCATCGGCAGTGACGACGACGTAATTCGGTTGTTCGCCGTTGACGACTCGCGCCAGGTTTTTGACGTAAACCGGAGTGCCTTTGACGACATCCACAACTACGTCTTCAATCTGTTCCTTGCTTTTTAGCTGTCCGGTGACAGTTGTCAGATAAAGCTTGTTGTTTTCCTGCACCATGCCAGCCGCGCCTATCAGGTTGGTTTTGCGAATGGCGTCGGCGACTTTGGTCAGCGGAATTCCGTAACTGTTCAGCTTTTCCGGTTCGATCAGCACGTGATATTCCGGCGGGCGTCCTCCGGTAATACGAGCTTCGGCAACTCCGGGCAGTCGGAACAGGCGCGGCGCAATTTGGTTGTAGGCCAGATCATAAAGTTCAGCCTGAGTCCGCTTCGGCGAAGTCAGGCTGAAACCCAACATAGGAAACGCAAAGAACGTCAGCCGATTAATGTCAAAACGAGTGCCGGGCGGCAGGTTGGGAGTGATCTGAGCGATCTTGCCTTGCATCAAATGAAGCGCGTTCAGAATGTCTACGTCCCAGCGAAAGATGACGCTGATTTCCGATGAACCTCGCCCGGTGATCGAACGCACATCGGTGATGCCGGGAACGCTGCGAATGGCTTCTTCCAGCGGGCGAGTGACCGTCAACATCTGCACGTCAACAGGCTGAATGCCGTTGTCCACCAGAATGACTATGCGCGGGAAATCGGTTTCGGGAAAAAGCGCGACCGGTAATTTGAAAAGAAAGACCAGTCCAGCACAGGCGAAGCTGAGAAAGATCAGCGCCAGCGCGCGGCCATGCGCGTCAACGAATTCGGCCAGCCGTGAAGTCATTTCTCCTTCTCCTCTTTTCCGTCTTTTTCGTCCTTATCTTTGCCGTCTTTTTCCTTCTCTTCCTGTTCGTCTTTCTCTTCTTTGGCCTTCACTTCGGTTTTGTCGGGCAGGCTGTAACCGCCTTCGATGATGACGGTTTCGCCTCCAGTCAGGCCTTCGACGATGCGGACTTTGCCGTCAACGACTTCGCCGGTTTCGACCTCTTTGACGTGGGCGATGTTTCTGGCGTCAACGACGACAACGGTTCCTTTGTGGCCTTCTTCAGCGAACTGCACAGCGGCGACTGGAACGACTACGCTTTGGCT
>JAGNMH010000070.1 GCA_017991275.1 Acidobacteriota bacterium | reverse complement strand
GTCCACGTCTTCCTGCAGAGCGGCGTTGACGATTTGTTCGGGCGTCTGACGCAAGCCGGTGTAAATGACTTCCATACCGGCGTCGCGCAGTGCGCGAGCTATGACTTTGACTCCGCGGTCGTGACCATCCAGACCGGGTTTGGCGAGTAAAACTCTGATTTTGGTTTCTGGCATAAAGTTGATTTCGTGACAGGTAAATTATCGCTTGTTGATTCACGCGAGCGGCGCAGATTGTAACAACTCGACTTCCATCTCGTAAATCTCAGTCAGATTTCTGCGGCTCGAATCAGGCAAATGCCTTAGAGCCAATTTTCGCTTGCGACGGCGCGAGGCTCAGGGCTATAGTCGCCTGCGTCTTTCGGACATCCCGATAAATCTTTTCGATTTACCAGTCATCCCGTTTTAACAAGTTCAGCAACAGGAGTTGATGATGCGCGCACGGTTCAAACTCAGCAACAGCATTCCCGTTTTCCCCGTGGCCATAACCTTTATCGCGTTTTTTACGGCAGCGATTATTTCGGGCCAGATATTCCAGACCAGGTCGTCCATCGCCCACGTAAGCGCAGCGACAAATGCGGCAGTGGTCAGTGTCAATGCAGCCAGCTTTGCCGGGCCTTTGGCTCCAGGAGCAATTGCCGCCGCATTCGGAACCAATCTGGCAACCAGACTGGAATCTGCTCAAGTCGTACCGTTGCCAACCATGCTGGCGGGAACTTCGGTTAAGGTGGTTGACAGCCGCAATGTTGAATTCGCCGCTCAGTTGTTTTTCGTTTCGCCGGGACAAATCAATTACCTGCTGCCCGAACAGGCTGCTCTTGGTTCAGCACAAATCGTTATCACCGCCGCCAACGGCGAAGTTTCGCGCGGAGAATTGCAGTTGATGAATTCGTCTCCTGCAATTTTCACGGCTTCTTATACCGGACGCGGTTTGCCCGTTGCTCTGACCACTTTTGACGGCGCGGTTTACGACGGCGTAGTCAATGCCGATGGTTCGGCCAAAGCGGTCAATACAGGCAGTTCGTGGCGGCCAAATTATTTGTTGCTGTTCGGAACAGGATTGCGGAGCGTCAATGGTTTACGGGTCCGCATAGGCGGAACTGAAATCACCCCGCTGTTTGCTGGCGCGCAAGGTTCTTTTGCCGGACTGGATCAAATAAACCTGATGCTGCCATCGAATTTGCCAGGCGGCACAACCGACATCACCGTCATTGCCGATGGCAGAGCCAGCAACACTGTTCAACTGAAAATGGCAGGTGAAGCCGCTCCTTCGCAAAATTCGCTGACCGAAGACGATGTGCGGCGGATCATTTCTCAGGCAGTTGGCCGCGCTCAGCAAATCGGTTTGCCGATAACGGTTGCGGTGACCGACAAAGAAGGAACCGTGCTCGGAGTTTTCAAAATGACCGGAGCGCGCAGCGACATCAAAATCGGTTCGACCAATCTGCAAACCGGAGCGCCAGGCAAACCCGCCGATGCAGATGGCCTGAACGAATTCATTGTTCCGCTCAGAAATCCTGACGGCAGCTTTGTCGCTCCGCCCGGAGCCTTGCGCGATGGCGCTGCGCTGGCGGCAATTTCAAAAGCCGGGACGCCTGCTTTTTTCAGCACTCAGGGCAATGCTTTCACTACTCGGACGGCCAGCTTCATCATTCAGGAACACATTCCGCCGAAGATCAGTTTTACTCCCGGCGGGCCTTTGTTCGGCGTTCAATTTTCCCAGCTTCCTTGTTCCGATGTGAAAATGCCGAATCTTCCGCTCGGCCTTTCGGGCGATCCGGGCAGCGCGCCGATTTACAAAAATGGAATTGCGGCTGGCGGCGTAGGCATTGAAGGCGACGGGCTTTATTCAATTGACCTTGACGCTTCTGACAACGACCAATCACCTGAAGAAATCATAGCCGTTGCAGCCAGCCTGGGTTACGAAGCTCCGGCGGCTATTCGCGGCGATCAAATCGTAGTTGATGGAGTTCGACTGCCTTTCGTCAATGCGGCACAAACCGGAGGCACGGCTCCGGCGTTCGGCAGCTTGCCGGGCGCAGTGCTGGCGGATTTTCCGATTCGCGCGGCTGCGGCTTCCAAATTTTCGCCCCTAACGTTGGGAGGCATTCCAGGCAGAATTGACCCGCGCTATTTTCCATTCAAAGACGGCGCGATCAACAACGCTCAGCGACTGACCGCAGCAGACGTAAACAAAATCATCACTCAAGCAGCGCAGCAGGCTTATCGAACGCGAGCCGCTATTCGTGTGCCGACTGGATCGCCAGCCGAAGTAAACATCGCAGTCGTTGATCTGACCGGAACAGTGATCGGTTTGTTCAGCACTCAGGACGCGCCAATTTTTGGTTTCGATGTTAGTGCGCAAAAAGCCAGAACTGCTGCTTTTTTCAGCAGTTCTTCTGCCGGAACCCAACTGCGCACGGCGGAAGCCGGACGCTTCGCCAAGTTCGTGGACGCGGCGGCGGTTGATGGACTCAAGATGGATGGCTCAATAGCATTCAGCGACCGCGCCAACGGCTTTCTTAGTCGTCCGTTTTTCCCTGACGGAATTGACGGCACTCAAAACGGACCGTTTTCAAAACCGATCAGCGTTTGGTCTCCTTTCAACAATGGATTGCAAATCGCTTTGGTAAGGTCGGCACTGGTCAGGGTTCTGAGCGGATTGCCGGTGACCAGTTGTTCAGCAATCCCCGCTTTGCCAAATGGCTTTCAAATCTTTGCGGGCAGCGTGCCGCTTTACAAAAACGGAGTGTTGGTTGGAGCCATAGGCGTCAGCGGCGACGGTATTGATCAGGATGACATTATTGCCGCCACCGGCAGCGTAGGCTTTGAAGCTCCCGAAGCCATCCGCGCCGACCAAATCTTTGTCCGCGGCGTGCGATTGCCTTGGGTCAAATTTCCGCGTCATCCCAATCTGTAAAAATGAAAAGACTTGTCGCAATTTTGTTCATTGTCTGCGTCGGTGTGACGTGGCGCGGTTATGACCTGATCGTCGCCAGCACTCAAAGATCGCGCACAACCGCGCCGTCCAAGTTCGCCAGGTTCACTCACAAATCTCACAAAGGCACGGTCAAAAGCTTGATCGTGGCAAACAAGACGGCTGAGCTTGATTGCGCCTACTGTCACGGCACTGCGGCCAAAGACAAACTGGGCAAAGACCAGCACGATCTGGAAGCCATCGGTTACCCCAGCCACAAAAACGGAGCGCCGAACGCTCTGACGCATTCTGCCTGCACCGAATGCCACGCCATCACAGGTTCGGCGGCCAAACTGGAAATGTGCGGCATCTGCCACACGACAACAACGATGATGGACAACCAGCGAATGAAAACGAACATTCGCCGCTTTCCAAATCCTGATGCCAGCGGCCAGTCACAGTTTTACGATTACTTTTCGCACAGCAGTCACGTGGATTATTACGATCAATACGCGACGCAAACTTCGCTGAAAGAGCAGATCAAATTCTTCGACGCCAAAGCCACCGACCCAAAATCCAACAAGGGTTTGGATAAAAACAAATTCGAATGCGCGGCTTGTCACACCTCGAACACAGCGCCGGTCACAGTCGCCAAAATCAATTTCTCCAACGGTGTGAAGATGAGCGCGCCAACTCATCCAGAATGTTTTGTTTGCCACCTTGACCCAAAAATCGTTTCGCCGCCCAAACCCGAAAAGCCGAATCCGAAAAATACTTTTGCCACCAATTGCACCGGCTGCCACGCGGACGCGGCCAAACCATTGAAAGACAATCGCCCGGTCGCAGGTTCGGAGCTTGCTGTTCATTGGTTCGCTCGGCAAATCGTCAATACCGAATTGAATCCGGCAAAGGCGGGCGTGAAATCTCCGCTGCCGTTCAGCCACAAAACGCACTTTGACGCGATTGGCAAAGCCGTGACCGATTGCCTGTCCTGCCACGCGACGGCAAAGACAGCGGTGACGTTGAAAGACTTTTACCTGGAAGACCGCAAAACCAAAGAAATGCAACCGACCGCGCTGGGCTGCGTTGAATGCCACAAAAAAGAGATGCAGGCTAAAATCGAAGCCCCGGTGACGATTGAAACTGCAAAGTGCAATTACTGTCACTCGCTGGCAACGATCAAACCGCTTGGCAAGAAAGGCATAGCAATGCCTCCACCGAGCCATTTTGGCAAGAAAGCAATCCAACCCACACCGGCACCTAAACCGCAATGACGATGCAGACAAAAACGATCAAAATTACGGCCTTGCTGATTACTGCCACCTTGTGCGCATTCGTTGCGACTCCGATGGTGACGCGCGGTCAGCAGTCAAAACCGTCGCCGACTCCGGCTGGGAACAGCGCAATTTCCCAGCAAGCTCCGCCGAACTACAACCGCTTTACACATCAAACGCATCTTGGCGTGGTCAAAGTGCCCGGCACATTTCAGGCTCACGAATTGAAGTGCGATTCCTGCCACGACCAGCGAGATTTGGCGAAAGACCTGGTTCCGAACCCAGACCACAACAAACAAAGGCTGCTGAAGTTTCCCGGTCACAAAGCCTGTGTCGAATGCCACGTCCAGCAATTCACTTCTTTGCCCCAGGAAACCTGCTCGATTTGTCACGTAGTAAAGCAGGGGCCCAATAATGGGCTAACCGTTCGACCGCCTCAACGCGATTTTCCGGGCCGCTCTGATTTCAATGCTTTCTTCGACTCCAAACAACACGAAACTCACGTCGCTTACAAACTGCCGGACGGCGGAAAAATTGATTGCAAATCCTGTCATAAGCAAACGGATAAGCCCGCGCCTCTTGGAGTCGCATCGCATCCCGAATGCTACGTTTGCCATTCGCCGAACAGCCTAGATCAAAAAGCGTCGCTGAAATCCGGCTGCATAGTTTGTCACACAGAACAAAGAGCCGACGACGTTTCAGTTTATGGCAGACTTAGCAAAGCCTTTGGTGCGAAGTTTGAACACAAAACTCACGTCGGTTACGCCAAAGATAATTGTTTTGCCTGTCACACAATTAGCGGCGGTTACAACCAGAACTCGCCCGTGTCGCTGAAAACCACGGCGCACAACACCGGAGGGCAGATTGCAGGCAAAGGCTGCTTTACCTGTCACAACGGACGCACTGCTTTCAGCGGAGAACCCGGCAGCACACGTCCTTGTTCAACCTGCCACACACGCGATGACGGCAAAGTCTTTCCTTTATCTGGTTTGAACTAACGACACCATTACCAACTCGGAGAATCCAGTCATGAAAATTGCTGCCCCGATCGTTCTAGCCACAGTTTTGTCATTTGCCGCGCTGTTGCCAGGCTATGTTCAAAACGCTCAAAACGCTCAAAACGATCCTGCTGATCTGGTTTTCAAGAACGGCAACGTTTACACCGTCAACGAAGCTCAGCCCAAAGCCGAAGCCATCGCCGTCAAATATGGCCGAATCATTTTCGTAGGCTCCAACGCCGACGCGAAAAAGTATGAAGCCAAGAAATCCGCAAACGTCATTGATTTAAAAGGCGCAACGGTTGTACCCGGTTTGGCCGACGCTCATTACCACTTTGCCGGGGTCGGTTTCCGCGAAATGAACTTGAATCTGGAAGGAACCGCCAGCCTGGAAGATTTTCTGGCCAAAGTGAAAGCTCGCGTGGACAAGGCGAAACCAGGCGAATGGGTGACGGGACGAGGTTGGATTGAAACTTTCTGGAAGCCTCAGGCATTCCCCACACGATGGGATTTGGACAAAATTGCTCCGAATAACCCTGTCTTCCTGACGCGAGCCGACGGCCACGGCGCAGTGGTCAACAGCGCGGCGCTCAATCTGGCGAACATTGATAAGAACACTCAAAGCCCGTTCGGCGGCGAGATTATGAAAGACAAGCAGCGCGGCGAACCGAACGGCATGCTGCTTGATCGCGCCCAGGCTTTGGTCTCGCGCAATATTCCGTCGGCCACCAAAGCAGAGTTTGAACAAGCCTTGTTGCTGGCTGACAAACGCAGCCTCTCGCTGGGTTGGACTCAGGTGCAGGACGCGGGAGTCGGCTGGGATCAGGTCGAGTTGGTCAAAAATCTTTATGGCGAAAAGAAACTGAAGATTCGTTTGTACGAAGCGATTCGCGGCCCAGGCGACGCCGCTCAACGATTGTTGCGCGAAGGCGCACAAATCGGCTTGTACGACGGAAAGCTGACTGTGCGAACAATCAAAGTCAGCATTGATGGCGCGCTTGGTTCGAAAGGCGCGGCCTTGCTGGAAAATTACGCCGACCACGACACCAACGGTTTTCTGACTTTTAAGGACGAACAGGTTCTGCCAATGCTGGCCGATGCGGTCAGAAAAAACATTCAGGTCGAAACTCATGCCATTGGCGACCGCGCCAACCGCACGATCCTTGATTGGTATGAAACGGCTTTCAACGAAGTGCCTATGATCCAGAGAATGGACCGCAGCCCTGTGCGCTGGCGCATTGAACACGCGCAAATTTTGAATCCGGCGGACATCCCGCGTTTTGCCAAACTCGGAATTATTCCTTCGATGCAGCCTTCGCACGCCATCGGAGATTTGCACTTTGCTCAAAGCCGATTAGGTTTGAAACGTCTGGGAGGAGCTTATGCTTGGCAAACGCTGATCAAATCCGGCGTAGTCATTGCCGGAGGTTCGGACGCTCCGGTCGAACGCGGCGAACCGATGATTGAATTTTACGCGGCGGTCGCTCGCAAAGATCAAAAAGGATTTTCCGGGGAAGGCTGGCACCCGGAAGAAAAAGTTACCCGCGAACAGGCATTGAAGATGTTCACCAGTTGGGCGGCTTATGCAGCATTTGAAGAGAAAAAGCGTGGCTCGATTGAATTGGACAAGTGGGCTGATCTGACCATTCTTTCAGCCGACATCATGCAAATCCCTGAAGCCGAAATTCTGAAAACCAAATGCGTGATGACTGTTGTCGGTGGAGAAATCGTTTTTGATTCCACGGGTAAACGATAACCTACTTTGCGATTTCGGATAGCTTGAACGCGTCGAAGAAAACTCTGCCTGTCAGCAGACAAGGCGGGTCAGGACACGGCTGACGTTGAAATCGAACAGTGACGGCCTCGGTTTTGGCAGTAGTAGTGAACTTGATCTGTTCTTCGCGCCAAGCCAGATTGCCGTTTGGCAATGGGTCATTAACAGCGCGCAGTCTGCCGGCATCTGCGGCGTCAACGACTTCCAGCGTCAACATGCTCCAACCGCGCAATTCTTCTGTTTTGACGGCATAACCAAACTGATAAGTGGTTGAGGGTTTAACCATCACCGTTTGCGTGAAGAATGTTTGCGGAACGTTTTCCCGCACCTCGAATCCCAGGCGTAATGATTGTTGGCCTTCATTCGGAGCTTTGCGATCAAGCGAAACTTTGACCCCGCCCATTGGAGCGATTCGCCAATTCAGAAATGGCACTTTTGAATCTAACGAAAGCTGGTTTTCAAAGCTTCCATTTGCCAGCAAAGAATCCGTGTCTGGCGCAGGACGATCAGGCATTGGCGCAGAATTCCAGACTTCGTAAGCCGCGGCCATCTGTCCAGCATAAAAAAGTGCGGTCGAAACTTGTTGGGCTTCGGCTACTGTGTGAGCCTGTGTTTCACGCCAAACAGCCATCGCATCCGGCACCCGGTTGCGCGCAACTAACAGGGCGATCATTTGCGAACGCGATTCCCCTGTCGGAGTCAAGGCTGAAAAAATCGCTCGCCCATCGCCCTGAAAAGCTTCCCAGGCGTAATCGAAAACCAACGGCAAAGCCGAAGGCCGCCCGGCCAGCGCCTGTCGCAACTGAGCAAACGATGCCTCGCGATCACCGCTCCGCAACAAATGATTGCCCAGTGCCCAGCGCGGTTCAAAATGTCGCGGGGCCAGGTCAATCGAACGTTCCAACGACGCCCGCGCTTCAGTCGGAACTCCAGCTCGATCCAGCGCACGTCCAAGCGCCAACCAGGCACGATAATCTTCCGGGCTGATCTTGGTCGCCGTTCGCAATTCGTCCAGCGCCGTTTTCATACGCTCTTCGTTTTGCTCTTCGCTTGCTGCCGCCAGATAAACTGCGCCACGCCCAAGATGAACCAGCGGATCGTGTTCGGCCAAACCGATGGCAGTGTCAGCGCCTTGAAGTTTTGCATCCGGCGACAAATCCTGGCTTCGCTGAACAAAAGTAATAAAACCGTCCCCAATCGCCGGGCGAGCAACTGCCCAGATCAGCATGCCGATTCCGACAAGCGCAAGAATCAAAATCAGTAAACGAACTGGTATCGGACGAACAGGTACAGTAACCATAACGAGGCGGAGACTACATAATCGAACGCCACACGGCAAGCCGGTCGTGCCGACTGAAACTCAATAAAGACTTGAAGTTAAACGGATTGACAGCTTTCAAGACCATCGGCGATACTTCCTGTATCCGGTGCCTGTTCATTACGATAAAGACCTCGCTGAGCATTTGAAATCAAGAATTCCCTTCTATATTGTTCAAAGTTCAGTTCTTCGTTTTGAAACAGCTTGGTCAGTCGTGCGGAATTTCCAGGCAAAACTCCCCCGCTGAAGTACCAGTAGTAATTTACGTCGGGCCAGTTGCCCAACCGGCTTTACGTATCGGGCAGTGACGTTGACTGGGCGTGACTGAAAGGAAATTTATGCTTTTGAGAAATTTCAAGTTATTGGCGCGTTTATTTTTCGCTTGCTCAATCATCACAGTTTGGGCTGAAGCCCAAACACCGACTCCTCCCATACAACCTTCGGACTCACAGCCTGGAAAAACTGTCGCTAACCACGCAGGAGTTCCGGCGGTCACTCAAACACAGGATCAGAACTATCGTGTCGGCCCCGGAGACATATTGGACATTCGCGTTTTTAACCAGGCTCAATTGAGCGGGGAGCGCCGTGTAAACGAAGTTGGCCGCATACGAATGCCATTTATCGAAGAGTTTCAAGTCGCCTGCCTGACTGACACCGAAATTGCACAAGTTATTGCGGCAAAGTACAAAAAATTCCTGCGCGATCCTCAGGTTGATGTTTTTGTCAAAGATTATAAAAGCTTGCCTGTGGCCGTAATTGGCGCTGTCAATCAGCCGGCGCGTTTTCAGTTACAACGTCGTGTCAGATTGCTTGAGATGCTTTCCCAGGCTGGCGGCCCCAGCAACCGCGCAGGCAACATCATTCACATCATTCACAGCAATGATTACGACTTTTGTCAGGGCAATTCAGGCCAAAACGCGCCAACGACTGATGGCAAATCGGTGACTGCGGTTTCAGCAGCTGAAGAACAAGCCGACACGATTTCAATACTAACCTCGCTTACCACTGTAAAATTGCGCGATTTACTTGCAGGCAGATTAGACGCGAATTTGTATGTTCAACCCGGCGATATTATCAGTCTCCCAGAAGCCGATCAGATTTACGTCACCGGCGCGGTCAATCGCCCGGGAGCTTATGCTCTGACAACCAAAATTACGCTTACTCAGGCAATTGGGCTTGCTGGCGGCATCAATATGGAAGGCGCCAAAAATCGTGTGCGGTTGCTTCGCCAGGAACCGGATTCCGACAAACGCACAGAAGTCGTTTATAACATCGGCGACATAACCAAACGCAAAATCGAAGACATCGTCTTGTTGCCGAATGATATTGTTGAAGTGCCAACTTCAATAATGCGGGCTGCTTCGCGTAACATGCTTGGTGTTAGTATCAGCATGCTTAGCGCGCTCCCTTATTTCATCATTCGGTAAACCAATTGGCATTCATAGATAAACAACACTTACCGTTTATGCAGGAAGATAACAAAAATAAAATGATGACCGCTGAAGAAGCGGCAGCACTGTTGGATATGCGCCGCGATTACGTTTATGGTCGAGGAGTAACGGCGGAAACCGAAGAAACCCACCTGCGTGATTACTGGCGCATCATTCGCCGTAGACTTTGGATTCCGATCAGTATAGTTATTCTTTCGGTAACATTGGCTACTATTTACAATCTTCGTCTGCCTGACATATACGAAGGTGTTACCGAAATCGAGATGGAGCGTGAGGATAGAGTTGTTAATGTCAAAGATTTACAGATTAACATGGCGGGCGGCGACGATACTCAATACATCAATACTCAATTGAAGATCATGCAAAGCCCGCGCGTCGCTTATCTTGTGGCCAAATCTCTTGATCTGGAACACAACAGCGACTTCTTGCCGGGTTTTCGCCCTGCTGGCCAAAACTCTCAAGCCTCAACTCTGGAAGTTACAAATGGCGAGTCCGATGAACAAACGGAAATGCCGCGATTGGAACCTTTTACCGATACGCTGTTCGGCAACGTGGAAATCAAACCAGTGCGAGAAACCCGGCTGGTTGAAATTCATTACCGCCACACAAACAAGGAGCTGGCGCGTAAAATAGCCGACACCTGGGCGGAGGCTTACATCAAAAACAGCTTCGACAGTCGGCAGAAAGCCAACGATCAGGCAGGCGTTTTCCTTGAACAAAGCATCGCCGAATACAAGCTTCGGGTAAAAGAAGCTGAAGAGAAGCTGTTGAACTATCGCCGTACCAACCAAATCCTGGATTTCGGCGAAAAAGAAAGCACAGTTTCAGAGCGGTTGGTTGCGCTCAACCAGCTACTTCTGCAAGCCGAAACCGAGCGCAAAAACGCTCAACTGGTTTACGAAATGGGGCGCAATGTTGCCGACGTTACCACTTTACCTGAGATACAACGTGATCCGGTGGTTCAGGAATTAAACAAAAAAGTTACGGAACTTCGTCAACAGCGTGAGCAACTGTTGGTTGAATTTACCCCTGAATGGCCAGACGTTAAAAAAGTAGAGCAACAACTTACTCGATTGGAAGGCGAACTTCGCGCATCTCATCAAAGAATACTGACCACAACCGAGAACCTGTACCGTACTGCAGTGCAAAAAGAAGATTCTCTGCGAAAAGCTTTTGCTCAACAACGCGCCGAAACCTTGCAACAAAATGAAGGAGCAATTACAGCCAAGATGCTCCAACAGGAAATAGACACCAATCGCCGTATGTTGGATAACCTGATGCAAAGCGAGCAGGGTGTTAAAGTGTCAGCCGCCGGCCTGATGAAAAACAATATACGTATTACCAAAGCCGCCGTATTGCCTCGCACACCTGTCGCTCCCAAACGCACGCAAAACATTTTGCTTGCCGCCTTGCTTGCCCTGATTGGCGGAGTCGGACTTGTTCTGTTCCTGGATTACATCAACAACAAGATAGAGTCGGTGGAAGATATTGATCGTTATATGCGACTGCCTGCGCTTGGCGTTATACCGATCTTGCAAGGCGTTGGTAAAACAAAAAGATTGCTTGGCGGCAAAAACGGCAAGGAACTTGCACCGGCTGGAGCAGGCGCAAACGGTTCCGTTATTTTGACCGAAGTAGAAGCCAACTCATCAATTGCCGAAAGTTACCGGCAACTTCGTACTGCCCTGTTACTATCTTCTGCCGGCCATGCGCCTCGCACTTTATTGATTACCAGCAGCCAGCCGGCAGAAGGCAAAACTACCACCAGCGTCAACACAGCGATTTCTTTGGCGCAAACCGGAGCGTCAGTGGTTATCGTTGACGCAGATTTGCGTCGCCCACGTGTCCATAAAATTTTTGGCTTGAAGAATAACGCCGGTTTAAGCAATTACCTGGCAGGCGACGGTGATCTTGCCTCTATGATTCAGATTGCCATGCCTAATCTGTACGTTTTGCCGGTTGGCCCGTTACCCCCCAACCCCGCGGAGTTGCTGGGGTCAACCAGAATGAAAAATGTAGTCGAGACTCTTTCGACTAATTTTGATTACATGGTCATTGACTCGCCTCCCGTATCCTCGTTTGCCGATAGCTTGATTTTGTCTTCGCTGGTTGAAGGAGTAATCATCGTGGTCAAGGGAGGTGTTACTCCTCGCGAAATGGCACAACGCACCAAAGCGCACTTACAATCGGTAGGTGCAAAAATACTCGGCGTTGTAATCAATCAAATTAAGTTACAGCCCCACGATTATTATTACTATTCTACTTACTATAGCCGTTATTATTATGGTAACGGCGACGGCGCGGTTGAAGCTGAAAAGGAAAGTGCGTAAAAGCCTCTCTCTGCCTCACCGGAGTAAGCTCGAACTTTGCCATGCTGAAACCTGCAATAGAAGTCTCCGTAATTGTGCCTGTTCATAACAGACCGCGCGAATTGAAAGAATGCCTGCATGCGTTATCAGTTCAGGATTACCCTAAAGACAAGTTCGAGATAATTATTTGCGATGACGGTTCAACCGAAAACATCTCTGACGTGGTTGAATACGCCCGAAATCTGGGCATTGAATTGGTCTATGCACGTCAGGAGAAGAAAGGGCCAGCTTCAGCCAGAAACCTGGGCATACTTCAAGCCCGCGGATCAATCATCGCCATGACTGACAGCGACACCATTCCAGACCGTGCCTGGTTAAAGAACCTTTGCTTAACTCTGAATGAATCGCCTGAAGCTGCTGGAGTTGAGGGCAGGGTAGGTTCGCTGAATGATCTGGAGTTTATTCCCTTAGGAGAAGGCCCGGCCAATAAATCCGGGAATGTGTATCTGACTTGTAACTGCGCCTATCGTCGCGAAGCGTTATTTCAGGTTGGCGGTTTCGATGAAACTTTCCCCTACCCTGCCTACGAAGATGTCGAACTCGCTGCTCAGGTAAAAACCATAGGCCCAATTTTATGGCAGCCAAACGCTTTGGTTATTCATCCACAGAGAGCTTTAACC
>JAGNMH010000722.1 GCA_017991275.1 Acidobacteriota bacterium | reverse complement strand
GCCTGGAACTGGTTTTTCGACAGCCGCTGGTCATTGGCGATGGTGGCGATCTGGATGATCGTTTCCGTGCTGATGTTTTGCCGTCTGGCGCATAGTTATTTGTCGCTGCGTCGCCTGCGTCGAACCATGCAACCAGCCGAAGAAGCGTGGCAAAGACGAGTCGAGCAGCTGGCGGTGCAATTCAGTATCAGCCGCTTCGTGCTGCTTTTTACTTCGTCGAAAGTGACGATGCCTATGACGATTGGCGCGCTGAACCCCGTCATTGTTTTGCCGCCTGATCTGGCCGGAAATCTTTCGGATTCTGAATTTGACAGCATCGCTGCGCATGAACTGGCGCACATTCGACGCTGGGATTTTTTGACCAATCTCCTGCAACGGTTTGCACAAGCTTTTCTCTTTTTCCATCCGGCAATCTGGTTCATCGGTCATCAGTTGATGATCGAACGCGAACTGGCCTGTGACGATTGGGCAGTGAAAATGTGCGAGCCTCGCCGATACGCAAGCTGTCTGACCCGGCTTGTGGAAATGTTAGGCGACAGCCGCCCGCTGGCCGCCGCCGCCGGAATTTTGTTTGGAAAACACGTCATCTCAAGGAGGGTAGAAATGATTCTCAATCGTGAACGCAACGCAACGACTGCCGTGTCGAAACCGGCACTGGTGTATTCGATAGGTTTGGCCGCGTTGCTGGTGGCTGCTTGCAGCCTGATGTCGCCGGTTATTGCCGTGTCATTGGGGCAACAAAAAGCCAAGCAGCAAAAGAAAGAAACTAAAGCGACGACTCCTGCCACAGCACAGACTGCACCTTTGCCGCCGCTGACGCCGGAGGCTTTGCCAGAAACCATGCCGGACTTCCCAGATTTTCCAGACATTGCCGTAGCGCCTTTGCCGCCGGATATTTCCGCGCCCGAACTGGCGGCGCTGGATCAAGCAATGTTACTGGAAAGTTTCATTCAAGACCCGGCCAGACCGGCACAAGCGCCTCCTCCCCCTGTCGTTGGAAGTGGAGTAGGTGGTGGAGTTGGGAGCGGAATCGGTGGCGGGATTTCAGGTGGAGTCGGTGGCGGAATAGCCTCGACCGCACCTGTTGCAGTTGGCGGAGTCGCCTGGGGGCAAGCGCCTTTGGGTGCAACAATTGCCGGTGGTTGGAATCAGGACGGAAAGAAAAAAGAACCAACTATTCCTGAATCCGAAATGCTGAGCCTGTTGGTGGATATAGTCAAAAAAGATAGCGATCCGAGCGTTCGCCAGGAAGCTTTGCAAGGCATTTACCGAATCCGTACCGAAGCTGCCAGCAACGCGCTGGTTTCGCTTTACGATTCGATCAGCGATCAGAAAACCAAAGGCGAAATCATCGCTTACCTGCTGCGTCGCGAAGGCGACAACAGCAAAGCCATCGCCAAGCTGACTCAAATCGCCAAGACCGAAACCAACGAAGACCTGCGCAACCGCGCGATTCGTTACTTGGGCAACGTCAAAGGCGACGAAGGAGCAACCAATCTGATTCAGATTTACGACACAGTTCAGGATGCTAAAACCAAGCAGTATCTGATTCGCTCACTGGCTTACAACAAGAGTCCAAAGGCAATTGATAAGCTGAAACAGATCGCTAAAAACGACAGCGATCCGCAGATTCGCTCGGCGGCAATTCGCAGTTTGTACAACGTCGACAGCCGTCTGTATATGGAAACGCTTGCACCCGGCCAGCGCATCGGCATGCTGGATTTCGACCGCGATATCATTGTCCCGCGCGCTTTTGAATTTGATGGAAAGATGTTTGAGTTCGACGCCAAACGATGGGAAGAAATGCAGCGTGAATGGGAATTGAAATGGAAAGAAAATCAGGGCAAATACAAAGAACTGATTGAAAAAATGCAGATTGATGGTTTGGATAAGCTGAAACTGGAAATGCCCAAACTGGAACTGAAGCTGAAAGAGTTGAATGAAAAGCTGAAAATCGAAAAAGATGTGAATCTGGTCTCTCCAATCGAAAGCCAGCTTCGCGGTCAGATTTCCCAACTCACGGCGCAACTGGCAAACGTCAGTCGCAATAGCGCAGGCTCAACAGCGCAGCCTACGATTCTGGAAACGATCGGCTTGTTGAATTCGCTGCAACGTCAGTTGGGAAGAACTCGCCAGGTTAGGGTTGTCACCCCTCGCCCGGCAGTCGCCCCCAGCTTTCGAGTAGCTCCTGTGGCACGCCCAACCAGAGCGACCCAACCGGAAGAATCAGGCACGGCTACCTCAATGCGATAACTTTTACTCGTTCGTCCAATCTGAAAACTGACACGCGCTCACGCGAGAGGGCAGCCAAAACTGCACATCCGCTTCTGAGCGCATTCTTTTGCCAAGAAGCGTTGCGCGAACTGTCAGTTTGCGTGTTGGAATGCAAGCCGTTTGTAGGGAAACGGGCAAACTGACAGTTCGCGTAACTCTAAAAGATGGAGGGATTTATGTCTCGCAAAGTTATTTTGATTTTGTCCGTCATGGCGTTTTTGTTCAGCTTCGCGGCCACGTTCGCTCAGGACAAGCCGAAGCGCACTTACACCAAAGCCGAATTCGTAAACATCGAAGGCGGGAACTTAACCGACCGAATCGAGCGTGCTTTCCGCCAGTTCAAATCATCCGGGCAGGGAGATTCGCTCTGGATCGCTTATCACTTTCCTGCGCGCGAAGGTTCTTACATCGGCCCCTTTGCCGGAACGATTTACTACGACGACGGCATTCGGCTGGAACGCAAAGACGACACTTCGCAGGCGGCAGTTTTTCTGATGACGGACGCCAGCGGTTCTTCCGCAAACGTCAAACGCGTCAAAACCATCAGCCTGAAAGAAGATTTCGTTTTTGAAGATCGAATGGTTTACTGGCTGGGCAACGCCGACGCCAATCAAAGCCTGGCTTATCTGTCATCGCTTGCCCGGCAAGGCAAAGAGGACAAGGAAAGCAAGGAACTGGCACGAGGCGCAATGCGTGCCATTGGCAGCCACGACAGTTCGCGTGCGGTTTCTCTGCTCAAAGAGTTCGCCACTCAGGAATCAAATCAAGAATTGCAACGCTCCGCAGTGTCGAATTTGGCTCGGTTCAAAACCCCAGAAGGTGTCGAGGTATTGATTTCCCTTTTTGACAGCGTGAAGGACGAAACCGTCAAAGATGAAATCATCGCCGGTTTATCACGCTCGTCGGAACGTAGGGCAGCAGACAAACTGTTAAACATTGCTCAAAACGACCCAAGTCCTAAAATGCGGCAACGCGCAATTCGGCGACTTTCTGCCGCCAACAGCCGGGTTTTTCAGATCAACTGAGACTCGAATTTTTTTTTCAAACTTCCTGGAACCTTCCAAAGGGTGCGGCGTTTAGGCTCCCACGAACGATGATTGATACGCGTTGAACATAGTGAGGATGTTTAACAAATGGTCAGCCAGCTAGTAA
>JAGNMH010000069.1 GCA_017991275.1 Acidobacteriota bacterium | reverse complement strand
TGAAAGGAACTTCTTGATGCGAATCTTCAACAAAGTGTCTTTGCTGGCACTGATTACCGTTTTGACCGTGGCTTCGCTGGCGCAGAGCAATGCGCCGGGTATAGTCAAATCCGAGTTCATTTACGAAACGGCTCCGTTTCCAGAATGTCATGCTTCGACGATTGCCGAATCGAAAGACACATTGGTTACGGCATGGTTTGGCGGAACAAAGGAAAAGAATCCAGATGTCGGCATCTGGGTTTCCCGACTGGAAAGCGGCAAATGGAGTGTGCCAGTCGAAGTCGCCAACGGAGTGGAATCTGCAACCAAGCGTTACCCGACGTGGAATCCTGTTTTGCATCAACCCAAATCCGGGCCGTTGATGTTGTTCTATAAAGTCGGACCTGACCCGGCAAAATGGTGGGGAATGTTGATGACTTCAGCAGACGGCGGGAAGACCTGGAGCAAGCCAGTTCGTTTGCCCGAAGGAATTGCCGGGCCGATTAAAGATAAACCTGTCGAACTGGCAAACGGTGAATTGCTCTGCCCGTCCAGCACAGAGGACAACGGCTGGCGAGTTCATTTCGAGCGCACCGCAGATCAAGGCAAAACCTGGACTCGAACCGAGCCGATCAACGACGGCAAAGAATTCGGAGTGATTCAACCTACAGTGCTCTTTCACAAAGGCGGCAAACTCCAGGCGTTGATGCGCAGCCGTCAGGGCGTGATTGTTGAATCGTGGTCTGACGACAGCGGCAAGACTTGGGGAAAGTTGGCTGCTACTTCTCTGCCAAACCCGAACTCGGGCATTGACGGAGTGACCTTGAAAGATGGCCGGCATCTGCTGGTTTACAATCACGTCAAGGTCAAACCTAACAAATGGGGTGACCGCGCTCCGCTGAATGTGGCAGTCAGTGAAGACGGCAAAAACTGGAAAGCTGCGTTGGTGTTGGAACCCGGCCCGCCCGAAGCCGAGTACTCATACCCGGCGATCATTCAGACCAAAGATGGATTGGTTCACATCACCTACACCTGGAATCGCAAGAAAGTGAAGCACGTGGTCGTTGACCCGCAAAAGCTTAACCTGCGAGAAATGAAAGACGGTCAGTGGCCGGAATAAACGCAAAGGCAAATGAAATGAAAAAGATTATCCCGTTGGCAATTTTGCTCAGTTTTCTCTTTGGAATATCGGCTGCCGGATTCATTCAGGACAAAATCGCGCCTGTCACCAAAGAAGAAATTCTGACTTTTCTCAAAGCCAAAGCAGACCGTCGTGTCGAACAGGGAGACCTGGCCGGAGAAATTTCCCAACGCGGCGTGGCTTTTCCGATCACAGATGAAATCCTGGAAGAGTTTCGGAAAGCCGGAGCCAGATCGTTTTTGCTGGATGCGATCAGAAACTCTGCGAAGAAAGAAGAAGCTCCGTCACCCGAAAGACCTCACCTGAAAACTGCCAAAGAAACTCCCGCGCCGTTGCCAACAGTCGAAGAGGAAGAAGCCAAAGAAAAAGCCCGCGCCGAAGCTTTTGCCAAGCTACCTTTTCTGGAACAAGCTCGATATTACGCCCTGGAATACGAAGACAACCTGCCGGACTTTATGGCTACGCAATTCGTCACTCGATATGGCCAGAAACCCGGCGACAAAGATTGGAAGAAGGAAGACACGCTGGAAATCGAATTGTCTTATCGCATCAAAACCGGCGAAAAATACCTGCTGACCAAAATGGACGGCAAACCTTCAAACCTGAAATACGAATACCTGGGCGGCTCGACTTCGACCGGAGAGTTTGGAACTTTGCTGGCCGCAGCCTTCAACCCTCAATCCAGAGCTGAGTTCAAGGAAGTTAGAACCGAAACTTTCAACAAACGCAAAACCGTGGTTTACGACTTCAAGGTGAAAAAAGCGTTTTCGGCAAACCAGATCATTGACAAAACCACTCACCAGACGATCACCGCCGCCTACCAGGGAACCGTCTGGATTGATGCCGAAACCAAGCGCGTTTTGAGAATCGAATCGGCCAGCGAAGGCATCCCCGCTAATTTTTCAATCACCCTGGCTGAAAATTCCGTCGAATACGATATTGTGAAGATTGCCGATCAGCCTTATCTGTTGCCGGTTCGCGCCGAAGTTTTGCTGGGCAGCGACCGCGAACGACAATACTCTCGCAATGTAATCGAGTTCAGGAACTACCGCAGATTCGACAGTGACATAAAGTTTTTGCCACCGGATAAATGATATTGGAACCCGAAAAAAACTATTCAGACTTCGCCCGATTGCTGGCTGAATGCGGCAGGAATTTTTACCAGCGCGGTTGGGTGCTGGGAACCAGCGGCAATTTCAGCGCAGTGGTTGAACACGATCCATTGCGATTGCTGATTACCGCCAGCGGAAACGACAAAGGCCAACTGACAGCCGATCAGTTCGTTCAGATTGACGAAGCTGGCCAGGTTGTCGCTGGCAACGGCAAGCCTTCAGACGAAACCAGTTTGCACCTGGCGCTGGTCAGTCAGCGCGGAGCCAAATCCGTCCTGCATACTCATTCAGTTTGGACGACCTTGCTTTCAAATGCTTTTGCGGGTGAAGGCGGAATCCGAATTACTGGCTACGAAATGTTGAAAGGCTTGTCCGGCGTCCGCACTCACGAACATCAGGAGTGGTTGCCGATTCTGGAAAACTCGCAAGACATGACCGCGCTGGCTAAGCAGCTTTCAACGTTGCTGAGCGAACAACCGGCTCTTCATGGCTTCCTGCTTCGCGGACACGGGCTTTACACTTGGGGAGCCAGCATTCAGGAAGCAAAACGTCACGTAGAGATTCTGGAATTCTTGCTTGAAGTCACCGGGCGAACTCGATTGGCGCAAATGTAGAGCAAGCTGTCTAGCCTGCTCTGCTTACTCGAAAGACGTCATTCAAGAAAACCGGGCAAGCTCGGCAGCTTGCCCTACTTTTGGAGAAAACATGGCAACAGTAAACATCCCTGACGAAAATCGTTCTATCAACCAGCCGGAAGAGGTCAAGCAATTTCTGGCTTCGATTGGCATTGATTACGAAGTGTGGGAACCAGCTCACGCAGTTGCGGCCAGCGCGCCTGCTGAAGAAATTCTGGCGGCCTATTCAGCCGAAATTGATCGGCTGAAAGCCAGCGACGGATACGTCACCGCCGACGTGATTGATGTGAAGCCGCAAACTCCGGGTTTGGCCGAGATGCTGGCCAAATTCAACCGCGAACACACGCACGACGACGACGAAGTTCGCTTCATCATCGAAGGCCGCGGCCTGTTCCACATCAATCCCCAAAGCGGCCCGGTCTGCGCCATCGAAGTCGTAGCAGGCGATTTGATTCGCGTGCCCAGCGGGACTCTGCACTGGTTCAACCTGTGCGAAGACCAGCGCATTCGCGCCATTCGTTTGTTCAAAGACCCAGCCGGATGGTCGCCGAATTATTCCGCCAGTGGAGTGGACGCCAACTATCAACCGATCTGTTTCGGCTTGTCTTTCATTCCGCCGCAAACTGTCACCGCCCAATGAACCCAAACATTCGCAACATCCTGCTCGACATCGAAGGGACAACGACGCCAATAGATTTTGTCTATCAAGTGTTATTTCCGTTCGCTCGGCGGTGCGTCGGTGATTACCTGAACCGGCATTGGTCAGCAGACGATGCTCAAAGCGACCTTGCCAAACTGCGCGAAGAACACGCGGTGGATTCTCAGCAAGGTTTGAATCCGCCTGAGCTTCAGGCCCACGTGGAATCGGTGACGAATTACATTCATTGGTTGATGGATCGTGACCGGAAATCAACTTCGCTGAAATCGCTGCAAGGCAAAATCTGGCAGGAAGGTTACGAATCTGGAGAATTGCTGAGTCAGGTTTTCGAAGACGTTCCTGCCGCATTGAACCGTTGGCACCAGGAAGGAAAGCAGACTTACATTTATTCTTCGGGCAGCGTGCTGGCTCAAAAACTGCTGTTCGGCCATACGGTCGCAGGCGATTTGACGCCACTGCTCAGTGGATATTTCGACACCACCATCGGAGCCAAAACCGAAGCCGAAAGTTACTGTCGCATCACAGCGAGCATTCAGCAACCGCCCGAAACCATCCTGTTTGTCTCCGACTTAGTAGCTGAACTCAACGCAGCTTCGGCAGCCGGAATGCACTGCGCCTTGTCGCTGCGTCCGGGCAACCATCCTCAACCTGCCAACGCTTTTCATTCAATTACCAACTTCGGCGAACTGTAAGAGAATTTCTCCCACGAAATCAGACGAAGATTGGAGAAGTCTTTAAGCAGGATTTACAGGATTCAACGGGATAAAGACTCAAGAATAGTTAAATGAACCGAACTGATGCCAATCCTGTTCAATCTCGTGAATCCTGTCTATTTCTTCTTTCACGGTTTTGCTGCACCAAAAACCAGCGATGCAACTTCGGCGATAAAAGCGCGTGGTCTTCGCTTCAACTTGTTGCGAATGTCATCGGTGTTGAATTGAACCGCGATGGCAGCCTGATGTTCTGGGAAGTATTCCACCTCTGACAAATAACCTGGAAACCATCCTCCGTGGCCGTAACTGATTCCCCACGGACTTTCGCGTACCTGGACACCCAGGCCGTATTTGTCGCCGCGACCTGTTTTAGCTGGCACGGCATCAAGCAAGTCTTTCAGGCTGGGGCGGTCAAGCACTTTGCCTTCGTACAGGAACTTCGCCCAACGCGCCAAATCCTGAGCCGTTGAAGCGAAACCTCCGCCGCACCATTCCATCTGCGGATTGACGATGAATTTGCCTTCGATGATTGTCCGGCCTTCAAAGCCAAACGGGCTGCCGACTTGCGAATAGCCGGGAATCAAACCTGCAATCGTTCGGCTGTCCGACGGCAGAGTTTCTTTCAACTTCAGCTTGTCCAGAATTCGCCGCTGCACTTCGCCGTAAACCGTTGCGCCGGAAACTCGCTCGAAAATCATTCCAACCAGAATGTAATTTGTGTCGGCGTACGACCATCCTTTTCCGGCTTCAAAGAGCGGCTGACGGTCAAGGATATACGCAACCAACTCTTCCGGCTTCCAGGCTTTGTCCGGCTGATCCAGCAATGCTTTGGCAAAAGCTTTGTCCTGCACGTGTTCAGGGATGCCGCTGGTGTGATTCATCAGCATTCGCAAAGTTATGTCTTTGGCATTCGGCAGTTGGGCAAACCACGGCTCTTTGCCCAACCATTTTTCGATCTTCTCGTCCAAATCCAATTTGCCTTCTTCGACCAGTTGCAGGGTGACGGCGGAAACGTATGTTTTGCCGATGCTGCCAGCCAGCATTCGATCAGTAGGTTTCAATGCCTTTTCGTTTTCCAAATCCGAAAAGCCAACTGAAACGCTCATCGCACGGTCTTTGCCCCAAACTATGCCTATGTTCACACCGGGAAATTCGGACTCCTTACGCAGTTCAAGAAAACGGATTTGAATGCGTCTGGCCAGATCAGAAACGTCGTTCACCTTTAACGGCGCAACGGGTTTTTGCTGGGCGACAACGCGGCCTGGTGGAGCCAGCGTCAGGCTCAGCAGCAAACAGGCCAAAAAGAGTTTGGTCAGATTTCTAAACATCGTCTCTCCTATTTTTCTTCCGGCAATGGCGAAGTCACATCGAAAACGATACGCCAGTTCCCTTTCCCATCAAGCTTCCAAACCCGTACGTAATAACCTTTCTCCGGCTTGTCGGTTTTGAGTTCGTATTTCCCATAGCTGTAACCAAATTCAGAGGAAGCAGCCACGTCAGCTTTGATCGGTTCGCCGGCAATGGCAGCCGTTTGTTTTTCAACCCAGAGCGAAAACGATTGCTTGCCAACCAGCGGAAACAGGCCGTTGCGGTGAATACGGGCATCGTCGCTGAGTAACTTTCTCCAGGCGTCAGTGGCGGACTTAACACTGCTGGCAAAAAACGCCCGGTCGGCTTTGAGCAAATTGGCCAAAGAATCCGCCGCGTTCGGCTTGGCGATTTTTACTTTCCACTGCGGAGCCGACTGGAACGGCGCTTCAAGCGGTGCAACGGCGGCGTTCAGTTGAATACCCAGATCAACCAGAACCTTCCAACTGCCGTCGGCCTGTTTCTTCCAAATCGAAGAATACATTCCGTGTTGAGCCGGACGTTTGGCCGGACTGTTGTCCGTAATCAGAAACGGGCCGGTCGTGTAACCAAGCTCTCCTGACTGCGCTATGTCTCCGTAAACCGGCGACCAATTCAACGTAATCGGCGGAGGTGAAGGTGGCGCAGGACGTTTGGAGTAAGCCTCTCTGGTGTTGGTTGGATGCGGCGTGAAGTTGATACCGTCGTCGGCAAAGTTGGCAATGAACGAATCGCGAATGCCTTTTTCAACCGACATTTTGGCGAAGGCGCGTTCGGCATTGGCCAAGCCCGTCAACGCAAGGCTTACACTTTGCTGTGTCAGGGCAGACGCCACCAACAAGCTCAGCACAGGCAGAACCCAAAATAGTTTTTTCATTTCTTCCTCCGAGGTTTTGCTTTGGAGATAACGGTCAGGCAAGCAATGTTTTACGAAGGATCACAGTAAGTTTCAGCGCAGTTTTACCCGATCAGGGTTCGCCCCAGCAAACGCAATTTGTCGAAAGTGGAATTTGTCGGGCGCTGGCCAAGCGTGTCGTAGCCCAAAGCTTCAATCTGCTTCAGGATGTTCGTCCCGCCAAACCATGTCAGTCGCAGTTCGTATTTCAAACGTCCGCTGACCAGTTCCGGCAAATCTCGGCCAAGATGAAAAAGCTGCCAGGTGCGTTCGACTTGAAATTTCAATAATTCGGCAAATTGCGGGCTGAACCTGGCTTCGCGCAAATCTTCAACCGTCACGCCGAAGCTGTGCATTTCATCCTGCGGCAAGTAGATTCGATCTTTGCGAATGTCCACAGAAACATCTTGCCAGAAATTGGCCAGTTGCAACGCCGTGCAGATGTGGTCTGAAAGCTGATGCAATCGTTCATCGCGATAATCGAAAAGCAGCAAAATCAATCGCCCTATCGGATTCGCCGAGCGCGTGCAGTAATCCAGAACTTCGTCGAAGTCGGTGTAACGAGTTTTAACCACGTCCTGTTTGAAAGCCGAGAGCAGGTCGCTGAAGAGTTTGATCGGCAAATTCAACTCTTTGACCGTCGCAGCCAGAGCGATGAAAATCGGATGATCGGCCTCGCCAGCAAAACACTTTTCCAGCTTCTGCTGCCAATCATCCAGCGCGGCCAGCCGCTCGGCTTCGGTTATCTCGCCGGTTTCATAACCCTCATCGGCAAAATCGTCAGCCGCTCTGGCAAACGCATAAATGCTGTAAACGTGTTTTCGCAATCGCTTCGGAATCAGCAATGAACCGACAGGAAAGTTTTCGTAATGGCTTTCGGCCATCTGCCGGCAATAAGCGAATGCCTGTTCGACGCTGCAAGCTTCGGCGTGTTCAGTTGTTTTTGTTGGATTGAGTGCGCTCATAAGAAATGCGTCCGCGAGCATAACAACCAGAATTTGTACGCGCAATTTATCATCTGGTTGCGTGTTACTTGTACGTTGATTAAGCTGCCGCGCCTTTCACACAGGCATTAACTTTAAGCAAACGGAAACTCAAGATGCTCGTCAGGCAAAGCTTTTTTCACTTTCGGCACAATGCTCGCGCTTTAACCATCATTTCCCTGCTGTTAGTAACTGCGGTTCTCTCTTATCGCCACTTCGCGTTAATCCACCATCACGCGGTCAATCTGCTTTACTGGGATCAATGGGGGTTCTTCGAACCGCTATTCGCTGGCAAACGCTGGTGGGAGCTTTTCCGCTGGCAACATGGCCCCTGGCGGCAGGGCGCGGGCGTTCTTTCTTACTTGTTGGCGGAATTAACGAATTGGAATTCGCGCGCCGAGTCTTTCTTCATCGGTTTTCTGGTTTGGCTGGCAATGCTGGCCGCTTTTTGGCTGAAGTGGCGATTGTTCGGCAAGCTGACAGCTTACGACGCAGCCATTCCGCTGATAATTTTGACCGCTACGCAGTTTCAAACCTATGCCGGAGCAGTCAGTTCAGCGCCGACTGCGTTTCCCATGCTGTTGATTGTTTTGTATTGCCTGGCCTGGACTGCGGAGCGCAGACTTTGGCGAATGGCTTTGGTGTTGGTCTTCAATTTTCTGCTGGTCAATACCGGCTACGGGTTACTTATTGGCGCCATCACGCTCGGGTTATTTGTAATCGAATGCTGGAATCAGAGACGCCAACGGCTTGGCTTTATCAGTTCCCTGGCCGGGCTGACTTTCTCTGTGCTTACCATCGTTGTTTTTTTATACGATTACAATTTTGAACACTTCAGCAGTTCAGTAGAACAACGGGTCGCGCGCCTGTGGGATTACCCATTGTTTGCCGGACTGATGTTTGGCAGGTTTGTCAGGCCTTATCCGAACAGAATTGCGTGGTTCACTTATCCGGCAATGGCCTTGGGACTTGGATTATTGCTGCTGGCAACTGTCGTGCTGTTCATTCATTTGCAAAGAGTTTTCAACCAGGAATTCGCTGACCGCCGAATCAATCTGGTAACGTTGATTTTGGTTGGATACGGTTTGCTGTTCGTGGCGAACGCGGCTCTGGGCCGTGCGGGAATGGGGTTGAACGGATCGCAAAGCTCGCGGTTTGTAACCCTGATGATCCCAGGTGTTCTTGGTTTGTATTTTCACCTGCTGACTCTGAAACCCGGGCGGCGGCGTCAAACTTGCCTAATTGTTTTTCTGATACTGCTTTTGCCCGGCCATTTGCCTTTGCGATTAGGCGACAGTCATCCGGCGGCCTCCTTCAGCCGCAACAAACGCGCCTGGAAAGATTGCTTTCTGCGAACGGGAAACCAGGACTATTGCAACCAACTGACTGGCTTCCCCGTGCTCTCGGCAATGGAACCGGAAGTGTTACAAAGCAGAATCAATTTTATGAAAAATAACCGGCTGAACCTTTATAACCAGACAGAAGACTACCGTTAATGACAGCTTGCGAAAGCGCAGCCTGCTGACTAAGCTTGGCTAGTTCGTATGAGAGTCAAAATACGTCCTTTACTTGAGTTACCGGAACTCTTTCTGATTGGCCGGTTCGAAAAGAAAAGAGGAGAACCGCTTTGTTAAAAACACTTCTGCTGAACCCGCCTTCATTTGAAAACTTCGATGGCGGTGCCAGTTCGCGCTGGCCTGCGACGCGAGAAATCGAAAGTTACTGGTATCCGGTGTGGCTGGCTTATCCGGCGGCGATGATCCGCGACCTTGGTGGAGAATCCCGGCTGCTGGATGCCGGGCCGCATCACATCGGCCCCGAAGAAACCGCGCAGATCGCCAAAGACTATGACTTCGTTGTGCTGTTCACTTCGCACGTCGGGTTTGCTATTGACGTGAAAATCGCCGAGCGAATGAAGGAACTGAACCCGGCGCTGAAAATCGCCTTTGTCGGCCCGCCAGTGACGACTCATCCCGAAGTCGCTTTGACCGCCAGTCCGGCAATTGACTTTGTCACGCACAAGGAATTCGACCACCAGGTCACTCGTTTTGCCGCGGGCGAACCTCTGGACAAAATTCCTGGCGTTCACTTCTTGCGAAACAACCAAATGGTTTCGACTGCGCCAGAACCGCTGATGACGGATTTGGACAAGCTGCCGTGGGTGACGCCGATCTACAAACGGGACATGGACATCACCAAATACAACGTCCCGTTTCTGCTAAATCCCTACATTGCGTTTTACTCTACGCGAGGCTGTCCGGCGCATTGCACTTTCTGTTTGTGGCCGCAGACTTTTGACGATCACGCTCAGCGCAAACGCTCCGTGCAAGACGTAGCCAACGAAGTCGAATGGGCGCTTGACGCTTTCAAACCCGAAGGCTTGCAGGAAATCTTTTTCGACGACGACACCTTTGCTTACTTCCGCAACCGAATGGTCGAAATGTCCAAAGCCTTCAAACCGCTGAAGTTCCAATGGTCTTCGACCGCTCGCGCTTCGCTGGATTACGAAACGTTGAAGGTAATGAAAGACGCCGGTTGCCGCCTGTTCATCGTCGGCTTTGAATCCGGCAACGATCAAATCTTGAAGAACATCAAGAAAGGAATTAACGCCGCTCAGTCGCTGCAATTCGTCAAAGACTGCAAACGAGCCGGAATCAAAGTCCACGCCGATTTCATCATCGGCCTGCCCGGCGAAACCCGCGAAACGATCAAGGAAACCATCAAGTACGCGAAAGAAATGGACGCCGAAACTTTGCAAGTTTCAGTCGCCCACGCTTATCCGGGAACCGAAATGTACGAATGGTTTCGCGCGAACGGAATTATCCTGAACACAACTATGTCTGATGAACTTGGGCAGCAATTGCCGATGGCGAACTTCCCGCATTTGTCCGGCGCGGAGATGCTGGATTGGGTTCACAAGTTTTACGACGAGTATTACTTCCGCCCGAAGCCGATATATCGCATCGTCAAAGGCGCAATCTTCAAATCGGCTGATCGCAAGCGACTGTACAAAGAAGCTAAAGAATTTTTGGCAACGCGCGCTCGGCGGCGAGAGCTTGTAAAAGCTGGACAAGTCTAAATAGTAGGCATTTTTATGCTTTTGAGCTAATCTCCTCTTTAGAGGTTAAAGCTATGGCAACTAGACTTTACGTTGGTAATCTTTCATTCAGTGTTTCAGAGCAAGATCTAGAAGAAATATTTGCTCAGGTGGGTACGGTCGAATCTTCAAACATTGTGACAGACCGTGAGACAGGCCGTTCGCGCGGCTTTGCTTTCGTCGAAATGGCAAATCGAGCCGACGCAGATGCGGCAATCCAAAAATTCAATGATCGTGAGCTTAAAGGCCGTTCGCTAACAGTGAAGGAGGCTGGTCCACGAGAAAGACGCCGCGGTGGTTTGAACGAAGCTGGTTTTAGGCTTGGCGATGACTTCGGCAGTATCCATGGCGAGAGGAGCACTTTTGATCGTAGCAGAGACAAGTCAAGCAATCTGCGCGCACTGATGCGGAAAAAACGAAGCAGGTTTGACACTGAGCACACTGATGAATCTATAGCTTCAGAAGCCATCGCTAAAAAACTACCAACGCCGGATGCTCTTTTCGATATAGAGGTCATAAACCGATATTCAATGTTAGTGGATAAGAAGTTTGGTAGTGGTTTATCTGAAGAAGAGAGGGAAGAACTTGTATTACTTAAGACTTTGCTGGAAAAATATGACACCTCTTTCTATGAACCAATCATTGAACAACTGACGGCGATAGAGGAGAGCTTAAAGGTCAATCCTCAGCAGTCCACGGAGAAAAAGTAAGATGGCTGTTTTCCCCCGCCGCCAAGTCGCTCCAAAGGTCAGAGGTGACTATACAAAGTTACGCCTTTTCGTCCGAGAAGACTTTTCAGAATGCTGCGCTTATTGCCTGCTACACGAACTGCTGGCAGGTGGGAGCAGAAATTTTGAGTTAGACCACTTTCGTCCAAAGTCACTTCCGCAGTTCGCTATTTTGGTCAAAGATTTCTTCAACCTCTACTACGCTTGCCACGTTTGCAACAACCTCAAAAGTAACGCTTGGCCTTCACCAGACGCGGAAGCGGTGGGGTATGGTTTTGTAGACCTATGCAACGATGCCTTTTCAACTCACTTTAGGGAAGAAGAAACAGGTCGTTGGCAGCCGCTGACTTTTGCCGGGCAATACACCGAAGAGCGGTTGAATTTGAACAGTCAGCACCTCATCACTATTCGAGCAAAACTTCGTAACATTGCTCAGCTTCGTAATGTTCAACCTATCAACTGGGACTATCCAAGTAGAAACCAGCTTGAGCAATTGTTGGGCGGCCTATAATGACAAAGGAAGAATCCCAATGGCTGAAGATTTTTACTGCGAAGAAGCTCTAAGCGGGCGCACTCCGATCACCAAAGTCCACGAAACCGAAAACGTGCTGGCGTTTCATCACACTCGCCCGTTTTGGCCGGTTCATATTGTCGTTATCCCCAAACGACATATCGGTTCGTTGTTGACGCTAGAACCGGGCGACAACGCTTTGCTGATTGAGTTGTTCGCCGTCATCAGACAGATTGCCGACACGATCGTTGCCGAACACGGAGCGGCTCGAGTTCTCACCAACTTGGGCAAATATCAGGATTCCAAACACCTTCACTTTCATATCAATTCCGGCGATCCGCTGCGGTGAATCGCCAAAGGTTTTTAGACTGCGATGTTCATCCCCATAAGAATCATCTCTGTCGCCCTTCTCTCGCTCGCCTGCATGACAATTGTCTGTACGCCAATCGGGCAGGCGCAAACTGAACAACAATCTTCGCCAAATCTGCCGGCGAAATTCCCTTTGCCAGCCAACCCGATTGAGCTGACGCGAGCCGCAAGGCCGCAGGTTTACTTCGACGCGATTGGGCGAAAGTCTGCCATCTTCGGCCACGAAACCGGAGTGTTTGAATCGTGGGTGTTTCCTATGAAGCTCTTTCACGACGCGCGCATCAGCATCAAGGTCGAAGGCCAAGATACGCCAGTTGAATTTGCCGACAACATCGAACGCATCATCGCTCGCCCTGAATCAACGACGCTGGTTGCGTCCAACCAACTCTTCTCGCTTCGCGCTACTTTCTTTTCGCCGATTGACGAAGCCGCTTCGATCATTCTGCTGGAAGCCGATTCGCCGCGAGCTTTGACCGTCACCGTCAGTTTCGTTCCCGACATGAAGCCTATGTGGCCTGCGGGTTTGGGCGGACAAAGCGCAGGCTGGCGAGACGATTTGAAAGCCTTCGTCATAAGCGAAAGCC
>JAGNMH010000721.1 GCA_017991275.1 Acidobacteriota bacterium | reverse complement strand
TTGGCGGGTTCGCCTGCTCGTGGAGGCTCCGGCTGATCGGGGCGCGGTTCGCCTCGGCGAAACGTAGGCATAACGATCAACCAACGATCCGCCAATTGATCGTAACGAACTACCGTGTCTCCGTTGTTGGTGGCTTCGCAGGCTCCGCCGAAGCCTTTGAACACGGTGTTGTTCGGCACGGGGCCGTAAAGAGGCTTGCCGGTTTTGTCGAAAATCGCCATCCGCGTGTTGACGGTTTGCATGACGTGACGTGGCCCTACGGCCAAACTGTTGTCGGAAGGGTTTCGCAAATTGGCTGTGCCTTGCGGACCGGTGAAGCCCGCGCCAAGTCCATCGAAGCTGACAGCCAATGTTGCAGCGGGTAATGTGCCAGATGCGGTTTGTTCGACTTTGGCCGAACCAGGCGGAACGGTGATGACCGGCACTTTGATCGGCGCGGAGTTTTGTTGCGCAAGGGCAGTAAAACAACTCAACAAGAACACAATCGCTGCGGCTTTGGGCATTCGCAAGGTCATATAAATTCCTCGTTTATCGGTCGAATTTTTTTAGCATTACCGTAATTTACGTAGGTAGTAGCTCCGTAGGAGCGGCCTGTTTATAGAAATAGCAAGATTCGCCCCCAAGCTCCGTAGGAGCGACCTGTGACACAGGTCGCTCCTACGGAGCTTGGGGAAAATTGATTGCAACGATCTATAAACAGGTCGCTCCTAACGGAGCTGGCTGTTTAACCCACACGAATTCCGGTAGCGCCATTTTTTGAACAGGATTTCTTCAGGATTTACAGGAAACAAATTACAGCCTGATTGGTCGTCCTGTTAATACTGCATATAAATCCTGTCAATTCTGTCGCGGATTTTGTTTTCAACGTTTGGTTGGTTTTCGTTTTTCGCTCAAGCCCGGTTCGGCCATCAGCTTTTCAATTTCGGCGACTTCGACCGGGATGAACGCAGACATGTTTTCATAGCCGGTTTCGGTCATCAGAATCACGTCTTCCAAACGAATGCCCAAGTGTAATTCGGGAATCGTCATCGCCGGTTCGATGGTAAACAACTGTCCCGGTTCCAGAGTTTCAGTCGGCAGCCGCACGTCGTGGACTTCCAGTCCGATGGTGTGGCCCAGACTGTTGGCTTTGCTGGCTCGGTATCGTTCGACAAAGCGCGTAGCCGATTCTTTGATCTTTGGATCGGTGAATTTGTAAGCGGCCATGATCGTATCCATCTTACCAACAGCTTCCTTGATGATGTCGCGCGGAGCGACGTGGACTTTGATCGAAGTCATCAACGCCTGATAAAGCCGCAGGTAAACGGTGTAGTACTCGCGTTGCCACGCCGTGAATTTGCCGTTGGCCGGAAAGACTCGCGTCACGTCCGAAACGTAGTATTTGTAATCCGGCGCGTAATCAAACTGCACCATATCGCCGTCCTGCAACTTGGCTGTGTTGAAATGGTAATGCGAATAAAGAGTGTTTTGTCCCGTGGCAATCAGCGCAAAGTAAGCCGCGCCTTGTGAGCCGAATTTCTTGAATACGAACTCGGCGGGCGCCTGGAGTTCGTATTCGTAAAGCCCAGGCCGCGATTCGCGCATGGCTTCCATAATCGCCAAACCTGTGATGCGCGTGGCTTCGCGGATGATGGCGATTTCGCGCAAGCTCTTGAAAGCGCGCATGGCATCCAGCATCGGGTCAAGGTTCTGCACGTTGACGTTTGCACCCAAGGCTTTGAGTTTTTGGATAAAGGTTTCTTCGCGTGAAGCCCGCCCGTCCCACGGGTCTTCTTTGGTCGTGCGCGCCAGCCCAACGACATCACTGGATGAAGCATTGCCTAAAACTTCAGGGCGAAACGGCGTATAAATCGTTCGACCTTCGCGGGCGAACGCGGCAACGGCTTCGGCAAACTCCTCACGCGGGCGCACAGCTTCAATGCCCGTGGCTTTCATCGCGGCTTCGCCGGGAATCATCGCCGAACCAAACATTCGTGCTCTGCGTTCAGCGCCTCCAAAAAGATAGAGCGTTGAACGTTTGGCTTTGCCGTCAATCACCAGAATCGCGCGCGGCTCGTTTACTCCGCACAAGTAAAAGAATTGATTGCTCTGGCGCAAAGGCTGTTCGCCGGGGCGTTCGGTTGTTCCCTGCAAAATGGCCAGGCCATCGCCGATCTGTTGCATTACTTTGGCTCGACGAGCGGCAAATTCAGCAGGCGGAAAAATATCCGTGAAGACAGGCTGTGCGAACAGATCAATGCTTAGTAACAAAAATAATGTGAATGCCAAACATGTTTTCATTGCCAATTTCCTTTCAATGTTTTCCATAATCAAACACGCAGCCTTGTTAATTGCGTTTTCTCAGTTCCTGGTCGGACGCGGGCTGCAATTTCAATCCGATGCCGCGCTTTTCCTTTTCCTTCTTCAAGCATAATCACTTGATTGGCTTTAAAGTCTTGCAAAGTCGAAGTGTATTCGACGTAGCGTTCCAGACTGTCGAGCGTCAGACTTGCGGCATTCATAAACGATGTTCTTCCCTTCATTCAGTATGTGCCGTCCGTGATCAATTCGACAAAGGATTTCTTTTGCACTTCGCTACGCAAGACGCTGTGCGTCATCGTGTTCACAGGCACGCCGGTTGGCTGCCGCGCGAAAATGCGGTTGACGGCGCGCGTGGTCAAGTACTGTGGCAGATACAACAGGCCGATGAAGTAGAGCAGTGCGGCCAGCGCGACGGTGGCGAGAATCCAGGCAAGAGCTTTTTCATTTCAGGGTCTTTGCCCGCGACGCGATGGCGGCAACCGTGGCGCAGCAGTTGTCCGTCAGAATCCGTGGTGGCCGAGAAGTAATACACCTCCGACGATTGCAACGCCCACAAGCCGCGCCGGCGATCCGCGCGCGATGCTGCAATCCGGCCTCGGCGCTGCCGGTGGTCAGGTTCGTGCGCCACGGGCCGTTGGTCAGCGTTGCGCCGGTCTGGCGCAACAAGGCATAGCCAGCGCCCGCCGCCAGCCCCAGCGCGCAAACCAGGCAAAGTAAGATTTTGAGCAGTAATTTCATGTCGTCTCCTGTTGTGCTCGCGCCAAATCCGTGCCCTAACGACGCGCCGCCAGCCACGCCGGAATAACGGCGGTGAATCCGATGCAGGCGCAAATCAACAACCAGGCCACAGACTGAGGCGGTCGCCAATCGCGCCTGACACCAGCGGCCCAATACCGGTACCGAGCAAATTCAGCGCAAGCAATAAAAACGCCACGGCAGTCGAACGAATGCGCGGGAGCGTCAAATTGTGCGCCTCTTGTGCGCCTCTTGTGCGAAGGTGATGCTGCTGAGCGTTAGGGCGATGACCAGAGAAAGAAGATGGACGGTTCGGGTCATTATAGCTTCCTTTCACTATTAGAGAGTGTATGTAAATGCGGCGAGACGATTACTGGTATGGTTTATGAACAA
>JAGNMH010000068.1 GCA_017991275.1 Acidobacteriota bacterium | reverse complement strand
GCGCGGCGATCAAATCCATATCCGCTTGAGCCTGGGCAACAGTAACGCCAGGTTTCAATCGCGCGAAGATGTTGTAATCCTCGCCTCCGCGATTTGTTCGGTCGGAATCGCTGATCGGCAAAGGCAGAAACACATCGGCACGCTGAACCCCGTTGACCGTTGGCATGACTTCTTTGTTCAAGGTGAAACCCGCCGGTAAAACGCCAACTATGCTGAAGTTCTGATCGTTCAAGGTCAGAGTTTTGCCAACGATCGTCGGGTCAGAGCCGAAGCGGCGCTGCCAGAAAGCATTGCTCAAAATCACTGTCGGAGCTTTGCCCTTTTCGTCTTCTTCGGGCAGAAAAACTCGACCATAAGCTGCCTGGCTGCCGAGCAGTGAAAACAACGAAGAAGAAACTCGCGCGCCTTCGATGTGTTCGGGAATTCCTGCGCCGGTCAGGTTGTAGCTGCCACCGATGGTGACGGCGGTCTGTTCAAAGACCCGGTTTTCGATCTTGATGTCCAGATATTGGCCAAGCGAAAACCAATCCTGTTCGACATTCAAACCGGGCGAACGATTCCACAAGATAACCAGCCGGTCTGCGTCTTTGTACGGCAGCGGGCGCAAAAACAGCGTGTTGGCTACGCTGAAAATTGCGCTGTTGGCTCCGATGCCGATGGCCAGCGACAAAGCAGCAACCAGCGTAAAACCAGGATTCTTTGCCAGTCTGCGAAAGGTGTAAGACAGGTCTTGCCAGAGAGTTTCCATTTGCGGCCTCATCTTTTCGACAAAATGGTTCGAATAGTTAACAGGATTGATGCTGGAATTTATGGCTTCGTTTCGCCATCGCGCGGATACCGCTGCAACATTCCGGTTTCTTTCATCAGCTTTTCGATCTGATCCATATCCATCGGGATAAAGTCCGAAACGATCTCTTTGCCGGTTTCGGTGATGATGATCAGGTCTTCCATGCGGATGTAGATTTTTTCTTCCGGCACGGTCAACGCAGGTTCAATGGTGAAAACCATTCCGGCTCTCAACACACCTTCGTGAGGGCCAACGTCGTGAGTCGCCATGCCAACCCAATGGCCAAGACTTGCGCGCGGGTTGCTGGCCGAAGCCTGGTAACGGGCGACAAAAGCTTTGGCAGCGTTTTCATAAACGGGTTTGGAAAACTTCGTGCTTGCCAGCAAGTCATTCATTTCCTTAACGGCGTCTTGTATGACCGTTTGCGCTGTGACGTTCGGACGGATGTGTTTCAGCACAGATTTGTAACAGCCCAGATAAAAGCCGTACAACTCTCGCTGCCAGGAACTGAATTTGCCGTTAACCGGCATCATTCGCGTCACGTCGCTCATGTAATAACCAACGTCCGGAGCGAAATCCATCAGCAGAAAATCGCCATCCAGCATTCGCCGTTTGCCTGCGTTGTAATGCGGATAAAAAGCGTTCGACGCGCTGGCAATCAACGAGTAATACGCCTCGCCCTGAGCGCCGTTGCGGTAATAAACGTACTTGGCCATCGCGTCCAGTTCGTGTTCGTAAATACCAGGTTCGGTCGAGCGCATGGCTTCGATCAAGGCCAGACCGCCAAGCCGAGTAGCTTTTTTGATCAACGCCAGTTCGCGCGGCGATTTGATCAAGCGTAATTTATCCAGCGTTGGCGACAAATCGCGGACCTCAAATTGTGGAAAGCGGGCGCGCAAAGATTGAATCAAAGCGCCTTCGCGTGAAGGACGGCCATCAAAAGGATCGGCGGCATAATCGCCAATCACGCGCACGGCCAAATCGCGGCTCATCGCAAAACCTTCAGCCGGACTGAACGGCGTGAAAACTTGTCGCCCGTACGACCGAGTCGCTCGTGCCAGATGTTCCACCAGCAAATCAGTTCCGAACACGGAATCAACGCCGCTCAATCGTTTTACTTCCGTCGCATCTTCGGCTGAAAGCAACTTGCCTTCGCCGCGTTCGCGACCTTCGTTGCGATGTGGCAGGTAAAGCGCCGTCGTTCTGGTTGAACCATCCAGCAACAGGTATGCGTGCGGAATTTCGATGCCGCAAAGGTAGTAAAACTCGTTGGATTGCCTGAACCGCGTATAACCCGGCGGACTTGGCGCGCCTTGCAACAAAGCCAGTCCGTTTTCACCAATGGCTTTGAAAACTTCGGCGCGTCGAGCAGCAAATTCTTCGGGCGGAAAGTCTGTGGTGAAAAGCGAAAAACCCTCTTGAGCAAAAGCCGCCGCGCTTATCAGCATCAGCGTCAATGTAACGAATTTGAGTTTGGCGATCATAAATCCTCCTATTGAATCGCACGCGACGGCGCGTGCATCCCAAGCAGCTTCACGATAGCGTTCAGCCAGTCAATCAAATGCTCTGTCACTTCTTCGCGGTTGGTTTCGTTCAACGTTTCGTGGCGAGCGCCGGTGAAAATGCGATAGCTGACTTTTTCCATTCCATTCGACCGATAGTATTCAGCCAGCGCGGTCGAACCTTTGCCCTGTTCGTTGACCGGGTCGAGCGAGCCAGAGAAAAGATAAAGCGGCAATTGTTTGGGAACTTTGGCGCGAAATTCAGGCTTTGCGGCTTCGGTCATTGCGCCCAGCAAATCCAGCCACAATTGAGTCGAACACAAAAAGCCGCACATTTGGTCGGCAATGTATTTGTCTACTTCGGCTTCGTCGCGCGAAAGCCAGTCGAACGAAGTCCGGTTCGGTTTGAAAGCGTTGTTGAAAGCGTCAAACGAAAGCTTGTTGATCGTTTCGCTTTTGCCACGTTTGCCAAGCCGCAAACGTTCGATTTTGGCTACCAGTTTGCCGACGCGAGCCAACGGGCTGACTATGCCGTTCGCGCCGGACATGACGACGGCGTCAAACAAATTTCTGGTCGCCAGATGCTGAGCCACCAACGAACCCAGGCTGTGGCCAATCAAAATCACTAGATGGGTCGGGTATTCCATCCGTTCCAGCCGGACAAGTTCTTCGATGTCTTTCAGAATTCGTTGCCAGCCGTTTTCGTCGCTGAAGTGGCCAACGTCTTCCGCCTGCTGAGCCGTTTGGCCGTGACCTCGGTAATCGTTGGCAAATACAACATAACCATTTTCAGTCAAGGTTTCAGCCAAACGTTCGTAACGTCCGGCGTGTTCGGCCAATCCGTGAGCAATGTGGACGATGGCTTTGCCAATGCCGAAATCCGGTTGCCAGCGATAAACAAACAACTTCGCGCCATCGTCGGCAGTGAAAGTGAAATGGTTTTCCTTCATCGTTCGCCTAACTTCTCCCGTAAAAATCCGATGGCGATACAGTATTGTCCCAGATAATAAGTTCCCCAGATCAGATACTCGGCCAATGGCACAGCCGTTTTGAAACGGCCAGCCGCAATCATCGAATCTGAAAGCATAAACAGCATTGCGCCGATCCAAACATAGCGTTTGGAAAATCCGGCCAGGATGGTCGAAACCACCATTACGGTGATGGCGCAAATATAAACCATGACCGGTTTTGCCATTGCGCCCAAATTCGGTGCCAGCCAGTTCGACAGCGTCAGGCTGAAAATCAAAACCGCAGCGGCCAAAATCATTTGTCCGCCGCTTGGCCTTAACGGACGCGGCCAGTTCCGTACGAACAGCAAGATGTAAATGAAGTGCGCGACCAGAAAAGAAACCAATCCCTGAACGAAGTAATTGCCCGGCAAATCCAGAAAGATGTCTCCCAGACAGGAAAAGCTCAACGCCGCCGCCAAAATCACATTGTCGCGGTCGCGCAACCATTCAATTCCATGTGGTTTGGTTTCACCCAGCAGCCTGAACGCCAGCACTGCCAGCGGGGCAATGCTCAAAGCTTTTAGGACGATGCTGCCGGGAAAAGGTTGAACGCTTTGCGTCACCAAATAGGCCGCGCCGCAAACAATCGAGAGCAATAACAACCACTTGTCAGTCGCGCCGAAACCGCGCAAACGGCCAAACGTCAGAACACTTGTGTTCATCTGTAAATTCCTCGAAAAACTGTGTTGATTAAATGAAAGGTGTAAAGCGGCGCGATGATAACAGTGGCTTATAGTTTTTGGCGAGAGTTGGTGATACCTGTTTTCATTGTGGGGGCGGCTCAACGCAAAGGCGCAAAGTTGCAAAGACACATAGAAGAGATACCTGCCCCCTCTCCATCTACACGGTTTGGTTGCCCTTTACGTCTTTGCTTCCTGGCGTCTTTGCGTTGAAGAGGGCCTCATCCAAATGAAAATTGCTGTAAATTCTATTTCTTTCTGACATACAAACCGTCGAAAGCCGTGCTCCAGGTTTTGCCGTCGTCTTGAGATTGTTCCCAGTGTTGGCGAACCTGGTCTTTATCCAGCGGCTGCCAGGTGATTCGTTGAAGTGTTTTTTTACCGTTGGTAAGGTTTTCGCCGGTTAGCCGCATCGCCCCGTCTTTGAACTCACCGTAAAGTTCCAGCATATTGCCGCCGCTATCCACCCAGGTCTGCTGCCATTTGCCTTTGGCGGAATTGAACAGATTGAAGCTTTTGCCATTGCCGCCTTTCGACCCCGTCCAATTTTCCAGCAACACACAATCGCCCAGAATCAGTTGAATCGAATTCGTTCCGGCGGGCTTGCCGCCGACCGTGACATCCCAATCTCCGACCCAGAAATCGAACTGGCGATGTTCTGCTTGAGAACAGGGCTTGGGTGGTTTGGGTTGAGAAGCAGAATTGCTTTGAGTCTGCGCTACGCCGCTTTGTGCAAACGCAGCAGTCAACAGGGTTAAAAGAATAACCTTCAAAATTTGGCGAGACATTGTTTCTCCTTAGGTTTGAGTTTGGAATTTAGGTCGCGCAATTGCGATTTTGACCGAATGCGGCTGAGATGTCTTCAACGAACTGTAAAAATAAGCGACCGCCAGCCAATGACGTTTCAATCAATTGCTTGCGGTCGCTGTTATCCAATCTCAAATTTGATTATCGGCAAGAGCCGTTGAGCTTTGAAAGAATATCCACCAGCGCCTGCATGTCGGCATCGCGTTCCGGCGAAACCGGATTGACGGCCACCACATCGCATTGGCTGAAAAGGGCTTCCACGGATGATTCAGGCGTCAGAGTCGCGCCAGTGCTGAGTTTTACCGGTTCAAAATCCAGGCCGTAACAGCCGATGCTGCTTTTGACAGAGCTGTAAACCGAAACCAGCGGCATCATTGCCATGCTAAGTTGTGAGGTAACGTAGCTGCGGTTGAACTCTGCCAGCGGAGAATTCGACGGGTTTCGCAAGGCCAAAAGAATTGTATTGGCGCTGGTTACTTCAACCGGATGGTTAAGGTTCACTCCACTGATCAAAATATCCCTCGGAAAAAATCGAATGCGTCTGTAATTGATAACGAAATATGAAGTAGCGCGTAAACAAATTCTTGCCCCGCACTGGTATTCAGGTTCCTGAGATTGAGAGTAGTATCTGGCGTTAGTTCTAGGAATAGGCGCCACCATCATAAACAAAAGAGCACAGGCTAAAAGCAAAAGCTTTTTCATTGTTTCTATCTCCTTGATCGAACGAATGTGTAGTTATGGAAACCGCATTGGCGGTTGAAAGCAATTCGCCTGATTGGCACCGGAGAGCAGGCTAGGTTGCAGGAGTTGGAACGGGGTGTGAATTTGACTGGCGCAGTTTAGGCAGGCGGAAAAACACTGTCAACGTACAAAAGCTGTTACTTCAAAATTTAATGAAGCGAATCAATCTGCCGGTTTTGGCTTCATTTCGTGGCGATCAAGAATTGTTTCCGACCCGTCTTAGCAAGCCAGAAAATGCCGATTTGAGCGAATCGGAGCTACAGTTATTTGAAGCCTGTGCACATTGATCTTCAATGGAATCAATCAGTTCACGCCAAGTCGCAAAGTCGCCAAGAAGGAAAAGAAAACAAGCCATCTCCTTGGTTTCTTTGCGCCTTCGCGGCTTTGCGTGAGATTTCAATTTGCACAGCCTTCAGTTATTTACGGCAATATGGCGATGATCCGAACCGGGGCGCCTGTGCCGCCTTTAATCTTCATTGGCAAGGCAATCAAAGTAGCGCCTTTGGAGGGCAGGCGGTCAAGATTGGCTACATTTTCCAGTCCGAAAATGTTTGCGCCGTTCAAAACCTGATGAGCGATGAAATCTTTTGTCGGGCCGTAATCCAGGCTGGCAGTGTCAATGCCCAAACAGTCAATTTTGCGCTGCTTGGCCAGAAACTCTGCCGCTTCGCGCCCGATGCCAGGGAAGTGCAGGTTTGCCACGTCACCCGGGGCGTCCGTTCCCAGATACTTTTTCTTATCACCCCAGAATTTTCCCCAGCCCGTGTGAATCAGCACAATGGCTTCGTTCGGGATTTCGCCGTGGGCTTTTTCCCATCCTGTGATGTCTTCAACTGTCAGACGGTAATCGGTGTTTTGGGCGCAATCGGCAGAAATATCTATCACTACTGCTGACCCAACCAGTTTCGACACAGGGATTTCATCAACAGATTGTTTGCCTTCGCTGAAATGTATTGGCGAATCCAGGTGGGTTCCGCCGTGTTCGCTGGCTGCGTATCTGGCAGCCGTATACCAATAACCCCCAGCTGACTTACCCCACGATTCTTTTTGCCATTCAAATGGTTTAGCCGTTGGCCAGTAAATGGTTTTGTCGTCGAAGGCATAAGTCATATCAACCAGCCTGGCTTCGTCAATTTTGGCAGATTCAGTTTTAACCGTCTCTGACGGTTGGTTTGAGGCAGGTACAACCCCTGTTTCAGGTGCATGGGAAGTCTGGTTCCATAACAGAAAGATTACGGCAACCAGCAAGGCGGCTCCGAAAGCAAGTAAGAGTTTATGAGTATGGTGCATGGTTTCTCCAAATCAGGCTTGCGGCTCAGCGATGCCCCTATACATTTCACCCAGCAAGCGTGGCGTTTTGGGCATCAAAAAACGATCAAGCTTTGTAATTTCAAAACCTGTGGTGGAAATCAGATCATCAATTTTGCGGTTCATATTGCAGCCCGCGCCGATGATTCGTTGCAACGGATTGAGCCGATCCTGCCACCGGGCGGCCGTTGGGTCGTCGCTTCGCCCGTGTTCCCAGAACACAAACCTGCCCCCGGGTTTCAGCACTCGGCGAATTTCCGCCATTGCGGGAGTCGTGTTTTCAATCGAACAAAGCGTCAAGGTTGTAACCACAGAATCAAACGAATGATCCTCGAAAGGCAGGCGACCTTGAGCATCAAGCTGCATTTTGGTCACAGGCAAAGAGCATTCGGCAATACGACGGTCAACCAGTTCAGTCAACATGTTTTCGGAATCAATCACCGTCAGCCGGGTTACTGTTTGCGGGTAATACGGCAGATTCAACCCCGTCCCGAAGCCAATTTCCAACGTTTCCCCTTGCGCCGGTTCAAGGGCAAGGCGGCGATATTTGCCCATTTGCGGATTGCCCAGGCTCCAATCCAAAAGACGCGGAAAAATGTATTTTGAGTAAATCCCCATTAGGCTTTTGACCTCGGTAGTTTGTTTTTGACGAATCGGCGATCTCTGGCCGGAATCTTCTACGATAACTGGCGTTGCACGCAAACGAATCGAGTGTTCGTTTTGTTTTACCGCCTCAAAGACATTCCGAAAAGAAGTTGAAACCCGGCTCAAGGCTGCCCGGCAATTGGGCGAGTTGCGTTGCGTCAAGTATTTGAGCGAGTGGCGGTTGATTGCCGAAATCGCAATCGCGTTGTGAGTCTCCCAACTGTTTTTCAATTCCTCGACATCAGCCAAATCTATTTTGTTAAACACCAACAAGCGCGGAGTCGCTTCGGCCAATTGTCCAGAATGCGATTGGCCGAAGCGAACTGGTTTTCCAGTTGCGGGCTGGCGGCTCCAGCAGAAGAATCAGCCAGAAGAGTCAGCAAATGGAATTCTTCCATCTCTTCCAGTGCGACCTTGGACGCGGCCAGCAGCACAGAAGGGTTAAGCAAGCGGTTGTTTCATTGCTCAAGCGGGCGGCTCGCCGCCAGACTCAAAGCTGCTTAATGTGAAGCCATTGACGCTTTCCGAGCCTTGCGTTTAGAGTATGCGCCAATTCGGGATCGCCAATAAGTTTTCGATCACACCGCGATTCCACACGCAGTCGAACTTCAAAATAATTTCTCTGCTGAACACAGCATTACTTGAGTAAAACTCGAAACGGCCTGACTTTGAGCCAGGCTAAGGAGGACCAGGATGTCACTGTTTGCGACCAAGTCAATTGACCTGATTATTGCCGAATCACAGGAAACCGGCACACATACTCTGAAGAAAACGCTTAGCGCTTTAGACCTGACCATGCTCGGCATAGGCGCGATCATCGGGACGGGAATCTTCGTGCTGACTGGGCAGGCAGCCGGAAAACATGCCGGGCCAGCCGTTGTGATTTCGATGGTTCTGGCCGGAATTGCCAGCGCGTTTGCGGCGCTTTGTTATTCGGAATTTGCCGCCAGCGTACCGATTTCCGGGTCGGCGTACGCTTACGGTTACGGCACGCTCGGCGAATTTGTCGCCTGGATCATCGGCTGGGATTTGATTCTGGAATATGCGTTTGGCGCAGCCACAGTTGCTGTTGGGTGGTCTGGTTACGTGGTCAGCTTTCTTAAGGATATTGGCATAAATTTCCCGACACAGTTAAGTATGGGACCCTGGGATAGTGTCACGATGGCCGACGGAAGCAAGGTTTCCGGGCTTATCAATTTGCCGGGATTGCTGATTGCTGTTGGAGTCACATTGTTATTGATCAAGGGGATCAAGGAATCAGCCTCCTTCAACTCGATCATCGTCATGGTCAAAGTGCTGGTCGTAATCCTGTTCATCATCGCGGGCATCGGTTACGTCAACAAAAGCAATCTGGGAATGGGTTGCGCGCCAGGCACCCCCGGTTGCGCGGAGTTTATGCCATTCGGATTTGGCGGAGTCATCACCGGAGCCGCGGTCATTTTCTTTGCTTACATCGGTTTTGACGCCGTATCAACAGCCGCACAGGAAGCCAAAAACCCGCAGCGCGATATGCCAATCGGCATTCTCGGCTCATTGGCAATTTGCACAGTGCTTTATATCCTGGTCGCCGGAATTATGGTCGGGCTGGTTGATTACAAGATGCTGACCAACGCTGCGGCTCCCATTGCCGTTGCGGTTGATGCGGCATTGCAACAGGCTCAGGGAACAACGATGGGAACAATCCTGAAATACTTCCCGATGATTATCAAAATCGGCGCAGTGCTTGGACTGAGTTCGACCATGGTTGTCATGGTGATGGGGCAGCCGCGGGTTTTTTATTCAATGTCGAAAGACGGGTTGCTGCCTACCTGGGCTGCCAAAGTCCACCCGAAATACCAGACTCCGCACATTACAACGGCCATTACCGGAGCAATCGTTGCTATACTGGCCGGGTTCGTCCCAATCAGTTTGCTTGGCGAGTTGGTTAGCATCGGAACCCTGTTTGCTTTCGTGATCGTCGGAACAGGCATCATCATTTTGCGCAGAACCAATCCTGAAATGAAGCGCCCGTTCAAGGTTCCATTCTCACCTTTTGTCCCGATTGCGACGGTGATTTCGGCTGCTTATTTGATGAATAGCCTGCCGCTGGATACCTGGATTCGATTGATTGACTGGATGTGCATAGGCCTGGTTATTTACTTCGCCTACAGCTATTCGAATAGCAAACTGAGTTCGGAAGCCGGTCGCGCAGCAAATACGACCACGGCGGCTAACTACACTCCACCAATCGCGGCGATTGTTGGAATCATTGCCACTATCGCCCTGACGATATGGCAGGTTAAAACCTATATCCCCAACGCCGGTATGCTTGATTATGGTATTCGGCTTTTCTTCTGGGCGGTTGTCGGATTGCTGGTCGTCATGCTGATGTACGGTAAAAAAGACGCCAGCGGCGGACGCGACCCTCAAGTTAAAAGTATCGGCTTGTTGGTTTCAGGAGTTAATTTGCTGGTGTGGGGCGGGATTACATATTGGTTCTTTGTCCATTACGCTCAGTTACACGGCAAGTAATTGTCTTAATTGAAGCAAGACAATCTGGTCTGAAAAAACAAAAGGCGGCCCGCAATGGTCGCCTTTTGTTTTTTTTCGCCGCCATCGCTTATGAAAGCTGCCATTTGATTCTGGTGTAGGCGATACGGAATCCCTGCCGTTCGGCGTTGCGTTGAGAGGCGCTGCCTGGCAGAGCGCACATCATTGCCAGATCGCATCCCCGTTCCGCAGCATAACGCAACCGGGCATCCAGCAAAGCCAGTTGCGCCCCCTGTTTGCGACCTTCTGGAACGGTGCTGGCTCCGGCCAGCAGAGCCACGCCGTCCGTAATGCTCAGCGCGCCTGTCGCAATCGCTTGCCCATCAAGCTCCGCCAGAAACGCCGGAACGACGCCCTTCTTTACCGTCAGCCGGGACAATTCCAGAATCAAACCACCGAACTCGACTTCCTGAGCCCAGCCTTTGGTCGCGGTCTGCGCCCACAACTCATGATCGGTTTCGTCGTCTTTTCCAACCAGACGAATGTTGATCTGTTTGTTGACCTTTGCCGACAAGCCGACCTCGCGTTCAATAGGTCGAAACATGACGCTGGTCAGTTCCATCGGGCGATAGCCACGCTCGCCCAACAGTGTCAGCAAGGATTGATCGGCCATCGGGCTGATTTCGTGAAAAACGTCAGCGCCGCGTTCCCGGAAAAAAGCCTCAATGCTATCAAGGACTTCGCCCGTCACAGGGTCAAAAACTCCCAGCCCGAAAGTCTGAGTCAGCGGAGAACCCACGCCGTCAAACATTGCATAAGCCCCGGCTGTTTGCATCCAGCAAGCCCCACTATCAGGGAAAAACTTGGCTCTGGCTTCGACAAACTCTGCATTGGCCGCAGCCTCAGTTCGCTCAAGCCGTTGCGACAGAGCCAAATCGGAAAAGATAAACGGTCGTTCGTTTGTGATGGTCATTATTTTATTGTTGGCCAACTCAATAAACGAAAGCAATTACGCTGGAGAATTTTCGTAATCGTAAAGCATAGGCACATCCTTCCCCATCAGTCGGGCATAGGTGTAAAGCTGGCCGCGATGATGCCAGTGTTCATCGTAAGCAAAAGCGAACATCTGCCAGAGAGGAAAAGTTCCAAACGGTGTTTCTATATTGCCAGCCAGTTCTTCATCGGTGATGTCGCTCAGCGCATTGTCCAACGCCAGATGAGACGCGCGAGCGAAGGCTTGCACGTCGGCGATGGTTTTCAGTTTTGCAGTTTCTGCTTTGCCTTCGGCGGATTCCGGGATGGCGCGATTTTCCGATTCCTGGGTGATTTTGTTTCTGCGAACATCCTCAGCCCAGACTTTCTCCATTCCGTACATGTGAGCGAAAAGATCGCGCACCGAACGCATTCCGGCTTTCGGACTGAAGTCCAGATCGGCGTCTGTAAAACTGCCAATCAGGCGCAGTGTCACGCCGTGAACCATTTTGAAATACGCGCGTTGACCCAACAGTGCTTCTTTGTTCATTTGATTCCTCTCAAAGTTGTGAATTGATTTCCGGCAATTGCTCGCCAGGTGATTTCCTGGCGACGCTGAATGTAAACCAGCCGAGTGACAGCGTTATGTCAGCAGGATTTTGGCAGAGAGTTTTTTTCGAAGATTTTTTGCGCGGTGTCGGCTATTCGCTGCCGCAAAGATTCCGGCTCCAGAATCTCAACCTGATCGCACCAGCCCAGCAACCAGGATATGACTTCGGTTTCAGAGCGGGCTTTCATTGTCACCAGCAACCCGTCTTGGTGATCCGTCATTTCAGTAATGTAATACGAACGCGATTCGCGCACCCACGGAGCCGCGTCAGCGTTGAACAGCGCTCTAATCACAACCGGGCGCGTGTCTTCTTCCGGTGGGGCAAGCTTAAAATCCGTGGGGCGAACAAACGATTGCTCGATCAGTTTCAACTCAGACATTCGATCCAGCCTGAACTGCCGAACTTCGCGCCGCAAATGGCAATACGCCATCAGGTACCAGGCATCGCCGTAATGCACCAGGCCGTAAGGATCGGCGTCGCGAGTTTTTCTGGCCGTTGACCGATCCATCGAATATCGCGTGTGGTAATGAAATCGAATTGCCCGTTGTTCGACGATTGCCCGGCGCAACGTGGGAAGGAATTTAGCCGAAGCATCGCTGGCCAGAGTTTCAGGCGCAACAAAAGCAATGCTGTCGCGCAAGTATTCGACTTCACCCCGCAGCTTTGCAGAAAGCACGACTTCGATTTTTCGTCCGGCGGCGTGAGCGGCTTCGCGGTATTGAGCGTCGAAACTGTCGGCGACGAATTCGCTGCCCAGCAATAACATTGTCGCTTCGTCCGTTGTGAAGCTGAGCGGCGGCAGGAAATAACCCTCAACCAGCGAATAACCAACGCCAGCCTGAGCCATAACCGGCACGCCAGATTCGCACAGAGCCTGAATGTCGCGATAAATAGTTCGCTTGCTGGTTTCAAAAGTTGCGGCCAAATCTTCGGCGCGGCGCGCTCCGTGGCGCTGCAGTTCCAGGACGATGGCCAGTAATCTGTCCGTGCGATTCATGTTTCGGGTCAGTACCACGCGCGTTAGCAAGCGGGTTTAACGATTTAACGATCCAAGCCAGCAAAGAAATCCGGGTCAGTACCGCGCGCGTTAGCAAGCGGGTTTAACGATCCAAGCCAGCAAAGAAATCCGGGTCAGTACCGCGCGCGTTAGCAAGCGGGTTTAACGATCCAAGCCAGCAAAGAAATCCGGGTCAGTACCGCGCGCGTTAGCAAGCGGGTTTAACGAT
>JAGNMH010000720.1 GCA_017991275.1 Acidobacteriota bacterium | reverse complement strand
ATCAGCTATATGATGCCGACCTTCAAGCTGCACGGAAATCTGGTTCACTTCGCCGCGTTCAAAAATCATCTTAGTTTTTTCCCCGTAGCGGCGGGTGTTGCTGCGTTCCAGGAGGAACTGACCGGGTATGAAACTTCCAAAGGCACAATACAGTTCCCGTTAGACAAGCGAATTCCCTTAACGCTGATCACCAAAATCGTCAAGTTCCGAGTCGCGCAAAATTTGGACAAGGCCAAAGCGAAGAATAAGTCTTCGTCGCGGTAGCGACGGTTGAATTTAGCCCGGCGTTTTCAACGCCGGGTGAGGTAAGAAAAGCTTCCTCGTCGCGTTAGCGACGACTGAATTCAGTCGTCGCTAACGCGACGAGGACAAAAAACGTTTCCCTTCCGTGGGTTGAAAACCCACGTCTAAACTCAACCGCCGCTATGCGGCGAAGAATCGGACGCAGTTACAGTCCCAAAGGAATCACAATGAAGATTGCGCGTTTTACCCCATACCTAAAATCGTCTGTCTTTCTCAAACTGTTGGCCGTTTTCTCTGTGGTCTCGTTTCTTTCGCTGGAAAGCGGCATTGCGAAAACGGCGGCTCAGAATGAATTCAAGGTGACGACCGTTTACCTTGTCCGTCACGCCGAAAAAGCAGCCGCGCCAGCCGCCGATCCGCCGCTGTTGGAAGCCGGAACTAAACGAGCGGAAGAACTGGCGCGCAAGCTGAGCAAAGCCGGAATCAAAACAATCTCATCGTCACAGTTCTTGCGAACCAAACACACTGCCGAACCGCTGGCAAAACTGTTGGGAATTGCCAACACTGTGATTCCGGTCAAGATGGATACGATGAATTCTCGCCAGCTTTCGCCGGAATACTTGAAGCAGATTTCTGATTTGGTTTCTTCCAGCGAAGGCAATGTGTTGATCGTCGGCCACAGCAACACGGTTCCTGAACTCATCAAGGCTTTAGGCGGAGACGTAGCGCCAACGATTGATGATGCGACTTACGACGATCTGTTTGTGGTCACGGTGTACGCGAAAGGGAAAGCGAAGGTCGCTCACCTGAAGCAATAGATGAGGAAAGTTGAGAAACAGCCTGAATCGCCTTGATGACTGCCAGTCGGCGGAATATCATCCGCGCCAGTTGGACAAACCAACTTGTAACCTTTGTTCCGCGTCGTTCGTCTGTTGTTCTGTCAGAACTTCTCTACAAATCTTTTGTCAGGTTCAAATCATAATGAAGAAAAAGCGGTTGCAACTCGGGCTGGTTTTGTTTGCCGTCATCGTCGCGGCTTTTTATGTAGTTTTGCCTTCCCAAGCTCAGCGAACGACGGCTGGCACTGCGACTCAACGAGCTTTCATCAGTGATTACTGCGTCAGTTGTCACAGCCAGAAAGCCAAAACTGCTGGCGTAGTTCTGGAAGGCTTGGATTTTAGTCGCATCGGAGCCGACGCGGATTTATGGGAAAGAGTGCTGCGCAAAGTTCGCACGTCACAGATGCCGCCCGTCAAAGCTCCGCAGCCGGAAGCTGCTGAATCCACTGCATTTGTGGCCTGGCTGGAAGGCTCGCTTGATCGTGCTGCGCGGTTGAATCCGAATCCTGGCCGCCCAGCCGTTCATCGTTTGAACCGAGCCGAATACAGCAACGCGATTCGGGATTTGCTGGCGGTGGACATCCAGCCTGGGCAATGGTTGCCAGTTGACGATTCAGGTTACGGTTTCGACAACATTGGCGAAGTCCTGACTTTGTCGCCTGCGTTGTTGGAAAAGTATTTGTCAGCCGCTCGCCGTGTCAGCCGATTGGCCGTCGGCGATCGAACAATCAAACCAGTCGAAGAACGATTTCAGCCGCGCAACAATTCCCGCAACGAAAGAGTCAGTGACGATCTGCCATTCTTTTCCCGTGGTGGGTTGTCGGCCAAATACTATTTCCCGCTGGATGGAGAATACCTGATTCGCATCAAACCGTCCGGCAGCGATCCCGCCAGAACTTTTGACGCCAGATTACCTGTTAAGGCCGGGCTGAGAACCGTTGGCGTTGCCTTCGCACGTGAAAGCGCGAAAGCAGAACCAGCCGTGCCGGAGCCTAGACGACCGGGCGGAGCGCCTCCGCCAATGGGAACACCGCAGCGCGTTCCGCTGGATTTGCGATTGGACGGAGCGCGCATCAAACGTTTTGAAGTTTCAGAAAACACAGGCATCGAAATTCTGATCGTCAGCGGCCCGCTAAATGTCACAGGCAGAGGCGACACGCCCAGCCGATCCAAAATTTTCACCTGCCGCCCGGCGTCTGCTGGTGAAGAAACACCCTGCGCCAAAAAGATCCTGACAACGCTGATTCGCAAAGCTTTTCGTCGCCCTGTGACGGACGCCGATGTGATGCCGCTGATGGCTTTTTACGAACAGGGCAAACAGGCTGGCGATTTCGACAGCGGCATACAAAACGCGCTGGAAGCTCTGCTGGTTTCGCCGGATTTTTTGCTTCGGGTTGAACGTGATCCGAAAAACGCGGCGGCTGGAAGCACTTATCGTCTGAATGATTTAGAGCTTGCTTCGCGGTTGTCGTTCTTTTTGTGGAGCAGCATTCCAGATGACGAATTGCTGAATCTGGCAGAGCAGGGAAGATTGAACGCCCCGACGGTTTTGCAGCAACAAATTCGCCGTTTGCTTGATGACCCGCGTTCGCAATCTTTTGTCTCCAATTTCGGCGGGCAATGGTTGCATCTTAGAAACCTGGAAACGTCGAAACCTGATCCTGATGTGTTTCCGGCTTATGACGAAAACTTGAAACTGGCTTTTGAGCGCGAAACCGAGTTGTTTTTTGAAAGCATCTTGCGTGAAAACCGCAGCGTACTGGAATTGCTGGACGCCGATTACACCTTCCTGAACCAGCGGCTGGCCGAACATTACGGCATTCGCGGAGTTTACGGCTCGCAATTTCGCCGGGTTACCTTGAATGAACAACAGCGCACCGCCCGCGGAGGTTTGTTGGGGCAAGGCAGCATTCTGACAGTGACTTCTTACCCAAACCGGACTTCGGTTGTTCAGCGCGGCAAATGGATTTTGGAAAATCTGCTCGGTTCGCCGCCGCCTCCGCCGCCTGCCGACATTCCCGATTTGAAACCGAAAAGCCACGACGGACGATTGCTGAGCATGCGCGAACAATTGGATATGCACAGAGCTAATCCGATTTGCGCTTCGTGTCACGCGCGCATGGACCCGATTGGTTTTGCTCTGGAAAATTACGACGGCATAGGCAAATGGCGAACAAAAGACGCCGGGTTGCCGATTGACGCTTCGGGAAAATTGCCGAACGGGAAGACATTCACCGGCTCTGCTGAATTGAAAAAGATTCTGTTGACTGATCACCGCGACGAATTCATTACTACTGTCGCCGAAAAATTGATGACTTACGCTCTTGGGCGCGGGCTGGAAGCTTATGA
>JAGNMH010000719.1 GCA_017991275.1 Acidobacteriota bacterium | reverse complement strand
GGCATTGTGGCTACGCCGAATGATTTTGGACGCAACGGCCAGCAGCCGACTCATCCTGAGTTGCTGGACTGGCTGGCTTTGGAACTGGTGACAGGGGGACGGGGTGACGGGGCGATGGGGCGAGAAGGCAATGTTCAATCTCAGGTCTGGAGTTTGAAGCATATTCATCGCCTGATGGTGACTTCGGCGACGTATCGCCAGGTTTCAACGTCCAATCCGCAATCAATTGATCCTGATAACAAATTGCTTTGGCGAATGAACCGGCAGCGGCTGGATGCCGAGGCTTTGCGAGATGCTGTGCTGGCCGTCAACGGAGCTTTGAATGAAGAGCGAGGCGGAGCGCCGATTCGAGTCCCGCTTGACCCGGAGGTTTACGACACCATCTTCACTGAATACGAGCCTGACAATCTTTGGCCTGTGCATCCTGACGCGCGGCAACATGTTCGGCGAAGTTTGTATCTGCTCCGCAAGCGCAACGTGAGGTTGCCTATGTTCGTGGCTTTCGATTCGCCGGATATGATGAGTTCCTGCGGAGCGCGCAGTGTCAGCGTTCACGCTCTGCAATCGCTGACGCTGATGAACAGCGAATTTATGCTGGATCAAAGCAAGGCGTTGGCTGCGCGTTTGTTCGCTGAAACTGCAGCAGTCAAAACTGGCAGGGAAGAGAGGATGATTGCCAGACTTTTTGAACTTGCGCTTGGGCGGTTGCCTCAGTTGGCTGAAAAGCAAATGACACGCGCTTTTCTGAAAGAGCAAGCTGAAATAATTCGCCAGAGAATTGTCCGCGGTGAAAAGGTCGCAGTGTTGAAAGATTTGCCGAAGTCCGTTGATCCAGTTTCAGCGGCGGCTTGGGTTGATTTGTGCCTTTCGACTTACAACCTGAATGAGTTTGTTTACCTACGTTGAGGGTGATTGGTGTTCAGAGAAAAAGAAAATGCAGGTCATTGCGACCTGCATTTTCTTTTAAGCTTTTGACTGAAGATGCCACAGCAAATTTATTTGTTGTCAGGTTTCGGAACTCTCATATTGAAAGTGCCTGTGGCGCCTCCCGCGCCGACAAAGCCGAATCCACCTTCTTTGACGGTGTAATCCGACGGAACCTGGAACAGGGAAGCATCCGGTTCACCGCGGCGAATGTTCATTAAACGATAGTTGGTTTCGCCCGAAGTGGGGTCGGTGCGCTTGCTCATAACCACCGTTTGTAACTCGGGTGAGTACCAGCTTTCCGAAACGATTTCGATTGGGCGTTCATTGCCGATGGCTCCGGCGGGAATCGTTGTCGTTGTGCGTTTGCCTTCGGCTACAACACCATCGAAAGTCTGTTTGCCCAGCGATTCGGTGTTTGAGTTGAATTCAGCCATGCGAACTTTCTCAGGCAGTTGGCTTCTTTCGCTGATTTGGTTGGCAGAATTGTTGTCTTCGCCTGCAAGCGTGAAGTTGAAGGTCAAAATGCCTTGAACCTTTACTGGCTGTCCTGACAACTCAGTCGGTTTGAACTCCCATTGTCTGGCGGCTTCCAACGCGGCTTCGCGCAGCAAAGGGTGACCGCTAATAGCCGTAGCATCAATCACTTTACCGTCTTCGGAAACTGTGATTTGGACCTGAACTGTGCCTGATGCCTTGGCTGCCTTGGCAACTGGCGGATAAGAAGGGGCTGGCTTCTTGATTGCGCTGCCTTGCAGTACTCCGTTCGAGACATTGATTTTCCTGAGATCAGCGCCTGTCGAAACCGTGGTTTCTTTTAAGTGTGGGGCTGGTGAGCGAACACCGCCAATCTTGCGAGCAGTCCTGGTTTGAGGTTCAAGCATGAACATCGTTCCGGCAACAGGGTCATTGATCGTGATGGTTTTCGCCGCTTCGTTGCCGGAGAACGAACCAATGGCGTTGACGGTGTTTTCGCGTCGCATGCGACCTTCGCCATCACGGGCAATAGAGCCTGTGTTTTTGTGAACGATACGGTTGCCGTCGGCCAAGGTTTTGACGGTTTCGTTTTCAATCTCGGCTGAAAACGGAGCGCCTTTGACAAGTTTGTTGTCAAAGCTCATTTCGGACGAAACAAAGTTATAAGTGAAGTCCTGGCCATTGCCTCCGCGCACGAAAGTGAAGTTCTGGCCGTCCAGGTTATGTGTTGTGCCGTCTTGACTGCGGAAAGTGGCTGTTCCACCAGCGCCGGGGGTAACTACAAAATCGAACTTCCCATCGCCGCTTTGTGTGGTGACAACTTTAATTTCCTTGCCATCTTGAGTTCTGACGGTTTTGACCTCTTTGCCGTCTTGAGAGGTGATTACTTGTGCCTCGACATGTTGAGCCGAGCCATCCTGGTTGGAAGTCGTCCTAACCTGGATTTTCTTTCCATCGGGAGTGACGAAAACGCCTCCATCACCTTGAACGGTAAATTCCTGAGTCTGTCCGTCAGGAGTTTTCAGGATGACTTTGCGTTCAACCTGAGTTTCGGTCTTCGGTTTGTCCTGAGCCAAAACGCAGACCGAATTGGCGGCCAGCGCCAGCGAACAGGCGAAGCTGGCAAATGCTTTCTTGCGTTGTTTCATTATGTTTCTCCTTTAGTTCGTAGCCCGCCTTAAGGCGGAATTGTGAAGAGTTCGTAGCCCGGTCTTCAAGGTGGAATGGTGTGGTTGACCAAACCTTCCGCCCAAAGGCGGGACTACCTGCGTTTTAACGAATAAATCTGATAGCACGTGCAGAACCGTCTTCGGCCAGCAACAAATCGGCTTTGATGGGTTCATCGGCGCGTTCGATGTTGACCGGCAGCCCGAACGAAGCCAGCGCCGTTCTGGGCATTTCAACTCTGACCAGTTGTCCGCTTTCCATTGGTTGCGAATCTACTCCGTGAGTCAGCGACAAAAAGTCAGTGGCGATTTCTTCATCGTAAATCGGAGTAAATTCGCTGAGGCTGGTATAAACCTGCGAGCCGTCATCTTCCGGTTTTTGTAGCTTGTTGATTCTCAGCCGGGTTTTGCCGCCTTTTATTGGCGGTTGTATTACAAGCACTGAGGGCGCTGTGTCTTGTTGCTTTATTAAGCTTTGTGGCGTGGGACTAGGATTGGTTGCCAAGATTTTAGGAGAAGAACCTTTCTGCCAACTTGATGCAGCCAACCCTCCAATGACGACCAGTACAGCCGTCGCCGTCGCATAAGCCCACAACGGAAATGGATTTTGCCAGCCTTTTCTGACCAGCGATGCCAAGACATTTACTTTGGGGGGGGCGACCGTCAAAACTTTTTGTTGGCGGAAAGCGGCGAGCAGAAGTTCTTCGGTTTGAAATGAAGCTGAATGGCTTTCATTTGTTGCGGCCAACGCCTTCAGGCCGCCAACAAGCGATCGAAAATTTGCCAGACGATGCGCACAACTCTGACAAGTTGCCGCGTGCGCCAAGCCTTTTTTACTCAAAGCCAATTCCGCTGATTCTGGTTGAGCC
>JAGNMH010000718.1 GCA_017991275.1 Acidobacteriota bacterium | reverse complement strand
CAACACCGCAAGTCGCGCCGTGGCTGCAGTGGAAAAAAAGAGTGGCCCGGCTGCGATGGAAAGCGAAGCATCCACCAGACAAGATCAGGTGATGTCGCCAAACGCAATGTCGCGATGCCAAAGCCCCGACAGCGATGAATATCCTGGTAATCAACATTGCGTGCTCCGGGCGCCAGGTCTCAAACTGCGTTGACCGGCTTATGTTTTTGAATCAGGTAGCTGCACATTTCGGCAATCATCCAACTCGCCGCCACGGCCCCGAACAGCCAAACCATTTCCACCAGATCGGGCGGCTGCAAACCCAGCAACACGCGCAAGCCGGGCACGAAAGCCGTCAGCAATTGCAAGCCGATAGTCAGCACCACCGCCAGATGCAAAGCCATGTTGCGATCGGGACGCGCGCCGATGTGCCGCGCCGGGTAGGCAAAAACCAACTGGCCTATCGAGGCATAGAGAAAAACCATGCTCCGCGTGGATTCAAAGCTGTAACCATAACGCGGCAGCAACACGAGCAGAGCGCCGCCAATCGCCGCCTTGGCCAAACCAGTGATTACGATGAAACGCAGCGAAGCCTTGTCAAGCAACGGCGCCTGCGGCGGACGCGGCGGAACTTCCATCACGCCGGAACTATGATCCAACCCCAGCGCCAGCGCGGGCGGCCCGTCGGTGACGATGTTGATCCAGAGCAATTGCACCGCTGTCAGCGGCAGCAGCAAGGCGCCGGTTTCGTCACGCAAGCCCAGAGTGAAAGCTCCGGCCACGCCGAAAACCACAATGGACACTTCGGCCAAATTGGTCGAGAAAAGAAAGCGGATGAATTTTTGTATGTTTTCGTAAATGCCGCGTCCTTCTTCTACCGCCGCGACTATGGTGGCGAAATTGTCGTCGAGCAGCACCAGATGCGCGACTTCGCGCGAAACGTCGCTGCCGCGTTGCCCCATCGCAATGCCGACATCCGCTGCTTTGAGCGCGGGCGCGTCATTCACGCCGTCGCCGGTCATGGCCACGATTTCGCCGCTGGCCTTGAGCGCCTCAACCAAACGCAATTTGTGTTCGGGCGCGACACGGGCAAAGACGTTCGTTTCTTTTATTGCGTGCTGAAACTCCTCGGCGTTTAGATTTTCCAGATCAACCCCGGTCAACACACGGCCTGGCGGAATGCCGACTTCAGCCGCGACTGACAAGGCTGTGGCCGGATGATCGCCGGTAATCATCAGCACGCGAATGCCCGCTGCCTGCGCGCGACGAATCGCTTCGGGCACTTCAGGGCGCGGCGGATCCCACAGCAGCGCCAGTCCGAGGAAAGACAATTCATCGTCGCCCTCACCGGCGCGCCACGCCAGCGCCAACACGCGGAAGCCCTCGCGTGCATAGCCTTCCGCTTTTTCATCCCAGTTACGGCGCTCAGCTTCGGTGAAGCGGCTGCGTTCGATGATGACTTCCGGCGCGCCCTTGAGGTAACTCACCTGACCGCCGCTTTCTGCGACCGTGACTCGCATGTATCTGTGTCCGCTATCGAACGGCAGCAGGCTGCGGCGCGGAAAATCCCCGTTCATCTGCACGGCATCCACGCCATGTTTTTGTGCGTATTCAAGCAGCGCCAGTTCCAACGGATCGCCCGCGCCGGTGCTGATCTCGGCATCGTTCGCCAGCACCATCGCTTGCAAAGTACGCGCGGAATCGAGGCTATCCACGTCCTTCACGAACATGCGGTTTTCGGTCAGCGTGCCGGTTTTATCGGTCGCAATCACTGTGACCGAACCCAATGCTTCGACGGCGGAAAGGCGGCGCACAACGGCCTTGCGTTTCGCCATGCGCTCCACGCCCAGCGACAACGTCAGCGTCAGCACCGCAGGCAATCCTTCCGGCACGGCGGCCACGGCCAGCGCGACCGCAAACAACAGTACGTGGCCGATGCGTGACAGTCCCTCGACATACAAACCGGCGACGGCAATGAAGACAGCGAGCAGGAGGACGGCTTTTGCTACCTGCTCGCCAAAAACTCCCAGTCGTTTTTCCAGCGGCGTCTGGCCGGCTTCGATGCCGCCGATCATCCCCGCAATTTTGCCCATTGCGCTTTCCGCGCCGGTGCGGCTGATTTCCAGATACGCTTTGCCACGCACAAGCAACGTGCCGCTGAAGGCCTCGTCATCCGACGCCTTCTCCACCGGCAGCGATTCGCCGGTCAGGATGGATTCATCCACCATTAAGCCCTGCGCTTGGACCAGCATTCCATCAGCGGGGATGCGATCACCCGCTTCGACGCGCGCCACATCGCCGGGGACTAATTTGGTAGCGGGCAAGTGTGTCAGCTTGCCATCGCGCAATACCCAAACGAGCGCCGTCGCCAATGCCTTCAACCGCTGTAACGCCTCTTCCGATTTGTTTTCCTGATAAACGCCCAGCCCGGCATTGAGCAGCAGAATGACCGCGATGGCGACCGCTTCAAGCGGCAACCCGTGTGCGCCTTCCATCAGCCAGATGATGGCGTCAATGACTACGGCGAAGATCAGCAAATACATCAGCGGACTGCGAAACTGCCGCAAGAAGCGTTTCCAGATGGAGTCGGGCGCTTTTTCCGGCAAGGTGTTCGGCCCGTATTGCTTCAGACGATGGCGCGCCTCTTTGCTGGATAGTCCCTGCGGTGACGCGAGAGCGTGGGTATCGGGCGACGGGTTTATCGGGGTTTCATGTTCAAGTTTCATGGTTGATCAGGCACTCCTGCTTTTGGCTTTCACTGCGCACTGGCGTTTGCTGGCAAAGTGTGACCCCACGATTTCGACCGAGCAAGGGGCGGGCGTCGCCACTGCCAGCGAAGCTGAGCCAATCAGAAATCGTTCAATCACAGTCGTCCCGTGCAAGCCGAGTACGATCAAATCGGCTCCCCATTTTTCGGCTTCGTCCACGATTACTTTTTTTGGGATGCCCTTGCAAAATTGCACTCTCAATCGCGAACAGAATCTTCATTGGACTCTTTCGAGCACTTTCTCTCCCTCTCTCATTGGCAATTTATTCTGACTCGACTTTACCCATTTAAGCCGCGCCAGCTAAACATTAAGCCGCGCCAGCTAAACATTAAGCCGCGCCAGCTTAACAGGAAAGCCGATGTTCCCAGACAGGCGCGGGAAAACTAACGGACTCTGCTTTTGGGGCAGAGTCTACATAGTTAAGCGAACGCCATAAGTGCTTACGTACCAATATCAAGCAGTCAGAAAAGGTCGCTCCCCAGCAATTCTCAGTTTGACTGTACCGTACTGCGGGATTGTGACAGGAGACGGTTTCCGTACCACCGAAATCACACAAAAGTCAGACTCCGCAGGTTGGACAACCTACGATACGCATGCCGGTCATCACCAAACTGAGAATTGCTGGTCGCTTCCGGCTTGGCGTACCAAGCTGCTGTCAGCGTAGGCACTTTGCCGTCAGGTTGCAGTTTATGAGTCAG